>JBCDKH010000274.1 GCA_038746835.1 Planctomycetota bacterium
CGCGTCGAGACGTCGGCGTCGTTGGGTGCAAAGTCGCTGCGGGCCGGCAGCAGAAGGACGTCGTCGAACGTGATGGCCTCGGCGACAATCTTGCCGGGCAGCGCTGCGGAGGGTTCCATGGACCACCCGTACCCAAACCCGGCATTGGCGTCAATACCGGACGATGCTGGTGGCATTCGGATTATGTGACGTGGACAACTTGGCGCGACGGCTTGCGTTGCCATTTCACCGGTTCATTCTGAGCGGTGACGCTGCTCCACCTGCCTCGCATGCTCCATTCCCGCCGCACCGATTGTCGCCTCGCCGCCGCCACCCGTTCCACGTTGGAGGCACTCGAAGGCCGACGCCTGCTCAGCCAGACGCCGTTCCTCGGCCAGCCACACGACGCCGGTGCCGTCATCGAGGCCGAGCACTACGACCTGGGCGATGCCTACTTCGAGACCGACAGCCGCGACCACGGCGGCATGAACACTCGCGGCGACGGCGTTGACATTGGCCGATCAGGCGGCAGGACCCGCGTCGGCTGGGCCGTCCACGGCGAGTGGCTGGAATACACCGTCCGCGTCGACAGCGCCGGCAGCTACGAGATTCTGTCGACCGCCGCCAGCGGCTACGGCGGCGGAAGCGTCGCCTTCGACGTCGACGGCGTTCGCGTCGGCTCGGCCGACATCAACCGCAACGGCTGGGGCCAGTTCAGTGAGACCTCCGCCGGCGAGGTTCAGCTGTCCGCCGGCGAGCACATCGTCCGCGCGACCTTCCTTCGCACTCCGGGCGGCGATGTCGGTGACTTCGACTCGTTCCGACTCAACCGCGTGGGCGGCACCGTCAATCCCGATCCCGATCCGACCCCGGATCCGGACCCGCAGCCCACCGGCCAGCAGCCGTATTCCGCGTCGCCCGCAACGCCCGGCCAAATCGAGGCCGAGTGGTTCGACGAAGGCGGCGAGGGCGTCGCTTACCACGAGATGTCGCCCGAGAACTACGGCGGCGACACGACTCGCCCGGGCGGCGTCGACGTCCGAAGCCGCGACGGCCGGACCAACGTCGGCTGGATCCGCTCGGGCGAATGGCTGGAGTACACCGTCGACGTCGCCATGTCTGGCAACTTCGGCTTCACCGCCGAGGTCGCAACGGCGGTGTCCGGCGCTCGCGTTACCGTCACGGTCGACGGCCTGGAGATCGCTTCGGGCGCCATCGATCAACGCGGCTGGAACGACTACAACACGCTCGACTTCGGCTCGATCGGCCTCAGCGCCGGTCGACACGTCTTCCGATTCACCTTCGAACAACCCAACGCCGGCGACGTCGGCAACTTCGATTACTTCACGCTCACGCACGAGGGCGACCACAACCACGGCGGCGGTGGGATGCCGATGCCGAGCGACCAGACGCCGTTCCACATGTCGCCCGCATCGCAGGGCACCATCGAGGCCGAGCACTTCGACAATGGCGGCGAGGGCGTCGCGTTCCACGAGATGACGGCCGAGAACTTCGGCGGCAACACCTTCCGCGATAACGGCGTCGACATCCGCACGTCCGGCGGTCGGACCTTCGTCGGCTGGGCGCAAACGGGCGAGTGGCTCGAATACACCGTCAACAACCTCCACCATGCCGACTTCGACCTGTCGGCCGTCGCCGCGACCGGCTTCGACGGGGCGATGCTGCACGCAACTGTCAATGGCCAGATGGTCGGCATGGCTCAGGTCCAGCGGAACGGCTGGGGCAACTTCAGCGAAGTCGCCATCGGCCGGTTCCACATGCACCCGGGCACGTATGTCATCCGCATCCAGTTCCACCGTGCGGGCGGTGGCGACGTGGCCGACCTGGACAGCATCACGATCACGCCCGCTGCCACCGGTCCCGACAACGGCTCGGGTCCGACCGTCGGCGGCGACATCTCAGCCACCAACTGGCATCACCATGGCACCTATCCGCGGGCCGTCATGGAGGGCATGACCGTCGACGCCGGCCACGAGACCTACATCTGGGGCGGCTACTTCGACCACTCGTGGGGCATCAGCCGGACCGGCTACGCCTTCAACCACATGACTGGACAGTGGCGACGCGTGGCCGACCTGCCGATCGAGATCACCCACGCGGGCGGCGTCGAGCACGACGGCAAGATCTACCTCTTCGGCGGGTTCAACGGAGCCGTCGGCAACCACAGCACCGACATCAGCGACAAGAGCTGGGTTTACGACATCGCGACCAACACCTTCAGCAGCTTCGTCAACTTGCCGTACAAGGTCAGCGGTCACGGCGTGGTCAAGGTCGGCAACCGCGTCCACATCCTCAGCGGCATGGAGCGCGAGAACTACGGCCCGATCATCCGCAACCTGAACAATCACGTCAGCCTCGACCTCGACAACCCGTCGGCCGGCTGGCGCACCGAGGCCGACACGCCCATCGCTCGCGACCACGTCTCGGCCGTCGTCGTCGATGACAACATCTACTTGCTCGGCGGGCAGATCAACGACAACGAGTGGACCGGCGCCATGGCCGACATGTGGGTCTACCACAGCCAGATGGGCCACTGGATGGAGCTGACGGCGATGCCCGAAGGTCGCGGCCACATCGACCAGTCGGTCGTCGTCTGGCAGAACCACCTGATCGTCGTCGCCGGCAATGGCAACGGCACGACGTGGGACACCTCGCCGACCGACACGGTCTTCGCGTACAGCATCGAGGACAACACCTGGTCGAGCCTGCCCGACCTGCCGGGCCGACGCTTCGGCACCAGCGCCTTCCTCGTCGGCGACACCTTGCACGCCATCGGCGGTGGCTACGGCGTGGCGAAAGACAAC
This sequence comes from Planctomycetota bacterium, assembly GCA_038746835.1. Lineage (NCBI taxonomy): Bacteria > Pseudomonadati > Planctomycetota > Planctomycetota bacterium. The sequence goes on from JBCDKH010000274.1 coordinate 2,805, forward strand.
CACTGGACGACGACGCTGAGCCTCTCCTAGCACACCGTCACCCGGACTGCACGCTACCCCTACCGAAGCAAACACCGACGCACCGACGCACCGACGCACCGACGGACGGGTGTTCCGATGTTCCGACGTTTCGCGGTGAGCGTCAGCGAGCCTCTGGTTTCGACCGAAACGGTTCGCTGACGCTCACCGCTAATCCTTAGGTCGTGCCGACGCACGACCTATCGGTTGCTCGTCGATCACGACCTCCGCGTCCACGTCACCTTCGCGATGACCCGTCCCTCCTGACCCGCCAGGGTGTACGGGTGCGTTGTGATGGTCGCACGCTGCTGTCGGATGAGCGGCTGGGCGTCGCGCAGCTCCTCGCGCAGCCGCGGCCCCTTCATCGCCAGCATCATGCCGCCTTTCATCACCAGCGGCCGACACCACGCGAGCAGCTTGCTCATCGGCCCGGCGGCGCGGGTGACGACGTGGTCGAACTGCCCGTCGCGCCCCATCCGCTCCGCC
>JBCDKH010000275.1 GCA_038746835.1 Planctomycetota bacterium
CGAACAGGTCCTTGTCGGGTCCGGTCAGGCCGAGCGTGTAGGGCGAGACGACCAGCGGCTCGGTGCCGAGGTTGCGGACCGTGAGCGGTCGCTCTTCGGACGTGTTGGCGGCGGCGTCAATGAAGATGCGACGCCTGTCGACGCTCGCCTCGCCGCCGGCGGCGACGGGTCGGAGCAGCGTGATCCGCTGGGTGTTGGGGTCGACCATCGGGACCTCGCCCTCGCGATCGCCGAACTGCGCGACGTAGAGCACGCCGCCAGGACCTTCGGCGAGGTCGAGCGGATTGGAGAAGCCGTCGAAGCCCGGGATGTCGGTGACGCCCTGCCGGATGCCGCCGGTCTCGTCGACGTCGAGGACGATGAGGTCGTCGCTGCCGCTGAAGCGTGTGACGATGAGCTTGCCGTCGAGGTCGCCGTTGAACGAGCCGCTGCCCGACAGGCCGTACTCGACCGCGCCGTTGGGGCTTTCGTTGAGGCCGAAGTCGAAGGCGAAGCCCTGGTAGTCGTTCTGGGGTTGGGTGCCGACGGGGTAGTCGGGGACCTCGGCCGGGTCGACGCCGGCGGTCGGGTTGCCGCCGCTGAGGACGAAGTTGCCCTGGCTCGGATTGGGATGGCCGTAGTAGCCGCCCTCGATGACGTCGTAGAGGTAGTCGCCCTGCGTGTTGCTGACGCCGTTGATCGCGGGTGGGAAACCACCCGGTCCGGCGGGCGCGTTGCCACCGGCGGCCGAGCCGTTGGCGGGCGAGTAGAGCCGGCCGTTGCTGTGGAAGACCAGGTCGTACGCGTTGCGAATGCCCTCGGCGTAGACGCTGACGAGCGCGCCGGGTACGTCGGGGTCGTACGTCCCGCCGCCGTCGGGTGTGGTGACGTCGAGCGGTGTCGAGCGCTGCGACAGCGCTTTGACGTCTGCTGCGAGGACGGCCCCGGAGAGCGGCCGTTCGGGTCGGTTGCCCCAGGCTGGGTCGGGCGCGCCCATGGCCGAGTTGGACGCCTGGACGAAGTAGAGCAGGCCGTCGGGACCGAAGACCGGCTGGTTGGTCACGTGGTCGCGCGTCGACCGCGGGAGGCCTTCGACGAGCGTCTGGGCGTTCTGCAGATTGCTGCCGGAGAGGCGTGTGATCTTGCCGGTGAAGTCGTCGCCGAGGTCGGCCGGGATGTTGGTGCTGAGCGGGTTGAGCTGCGTGTGCGTGATGTACGCGACGAGGTTCGACGACGTCGCGTTGGGTGCGAAGGCCAGGCCCGTGGCGAGTCGCTGTTCGCCCTCGGAATCGTTGAGCGAATCGATAAGCGTTTCGTTGCTGAGCGTTCCGTCGGAGGCGATGTTGTAGCGGAAGATCTCACCCGTGACGGCCAGGCCGTAGAGGCGGTTGTCCGGCCCGACGGTGACGCCGGCCCAGGCGGTGCCGACGGTGTCGGGCAGGTCAACCTGTTCGAAGGCGACGTCGGCCAGCCCCGCGACGCCGGCATCGGTGCCGAGCGTGAAGCCGGTGGCGAACGTGCTGCTGAACGGCTGGAACGCCACGCCGAGGAGGTCTGTGACGCCGGCGGTGACGTCGAATCGGTATTCGGTGTCGGCGTCGAGCGCGCGATCGGGCGTGACGACGATCGAGTCGCCGCCGCCGGTGGTGTTGAGCGTTGCCGGGACGACCAGGCCGTCGGAGACGCGTGTGAGCGTGACGTTGCCGTCGAGTGTGGCACCGGCAACGGAGGCATTGGGCAGGAAGAGGTCGACGGCGACGAAGGCCCCACGATCGACAAGCTCCTCGCCGTCGTTCGGCCGGGCCTCGAGCACGACGGGCTGCGTTCCGGGCAGCGTGTCGTTGGTGACGGCGAACTCGTCGAAGGCGGCGGTGATGGCGTCGCCGTTGTTCTTGTGGACGGCGATCAGGCCGGCGCGGTTGCCGTTGACGCGGAAGAAGTCGGTCTGCGGTGCGGTGAACGTCTGCGGCAGGCGCACCATGACGCCGCCTTCGACGCGGTACTGCGCGGTGATTTCGCCGGTGGATGCGTCACCGGCGAGCCAAAGGTCGACGAAACGCGCCGTCGAGAGATCGACGCCCGTCTGCCCGGCCGGGAGGCTCGTCGCCCCGCCGTTGCCGAGCGCAAAGGTGAGTCCGCCCGAGCCGTCGGGCTGTTCGGCGAGGAACTGGACGGTGTTCTGCGTGCCGTCGTGCCCGAAGACGAGCTTGACGTAGTTGTCCTGCGTCGGCCCGACCATGATGCCGGCCTGTTCGAAGGCGGTGTCGAAGCCGTCGAGTGTGTCGCCGCTTAACCCGACCTTGGTGTAGACGAGCCAGTCGGCCGAGCCGTCGAATGGGAGTTGGAGTCCGTTGACGAGCGAGTTGTCAGTGCCGAAGTTGCTGCCGTCGATCGCGTCGCCGGCGCTGGTGACGAGCAGCAGGCCGGCGTCGGTGTCGAGGTCGATCAGGCTGCTGTCGTACTCGTTGCCGTCGGCGTTGCCCTGGACGATCGGGAAGCCGGTGTTCTGCCCGTCGACGTCCTGGACGCCATTGGACTCGCCGTCGAACGTGAGCTGGAGCGGCAGATCGAAGTTGACGCCGGTGAACGCCAGCAGGCGTCGCCCCTCGAGCTGTTCGACGACGAAACGAGCGGCACTGGCAAGACGTTGCGGGCGATTCATGGGCGTTGGACGACGGCGGTTCGACGGACGGGTCCGCCCACTCTCCGACACGCGACCCGCCACCGGGTTCGCAATGACAGACGCGGGCGTGCCCTTTTTATCGGTCGAGAGGGATGCCGGCCCGGAGTGAATCCGGTCGCTGGCGACACCGCAAGTTCGCGGCGTCAACGACGCCGTGCCAGCACCATCGGCAACGCCGCAAGAAGCAGCACCGACGGCTCGGGAACCGTGGCCGCCCAGGCGTCGATCATGGCGAGGTCGGCCGGTGTGACGGACGAGCCGAAGTTCGCTCGGAGGAGCCCGAAGTCCGCGAGATCGACGTCGCCGTCCTGGTCGAAGTCGGCATCGACCCACGTGCCCGCCTCGCCGAAGCCAGCCCGCAGGATGCCGAAGTCGGCGAGGTCCACATTGCCATCGAGATCGGCATCGCCGAAGAAGGCCGGCGTGACAAGGACTTCCGCCGCGTCGTACGTGACGGCAAATGCGACGCCGTCAACTAGCGGACCGGAGACGGTGTCGAACGTGCCCTCAAGGCTCGTCGCGAAGAGCAGACCGATCGGCTGGTAGAGCTCGGCACTCCCAGGGTCCGTTACGTTGAGGACCAGTTCGCCGCCGAGCGAGGCATCGCCGACGACGGTGAGCGGTGAATCGTCGAA
>JBCDKH010000276.1 GCA_038746835.1 Planctomycetota bacterium
AGCGAGCGTCGCAAGTCGTGGCAGATGCCATCAGCGACACCGCATAAGTAACCCAAGCCAGAGGGTGAGACAACCCTTTTCTTATCAGACGCCACGGATTGACAATCGAGGCGTCATTGTCAGGTGACGTCTTTGGCGACGTCGACCGGCTCTTTGGCCTCTTGAGCGGCATTATCGGACGGTGCCGCCGTCGCGGCGTCGGCCTGGCGTGCGGCGGCTTGTCTCGCCATGTTCGCGGCGATCGAACCGAGCAGTTTGATCAGCGTCGGCTTGGCCAGTCGGAACAGCAGTCGCAGCGCACGACGGTTGCCCGATGCCGGCGTGGCAGTGGACCTGCCGGCCTTGGCCTCGGCCTTCGCGATGCGTTCGAGAAGTTTGAGCCGCCTCGCTTCTCGTCGCGACTTGGTCGGCAGCAGGAACCACACCGCGGCCAGGCCAAGCCCCGCGGCCGCCCCGCTTGTCGCGACGCGGTGTCGCTTGAACGCCGCCTTCGGGTTCGCTGCCTTGGCCAGGTGTGTCGCGGCGTCCGTGAAGGCGGCCTTCATCGCGAGCTTCGCCTGTTCGCGTTCGTGTCGATAGACACGACCCTCGCTCGCATTGACGGGAAGCGATGAAGGGCCTGGTGATTCGGGATCGCTCATGAAGATGTCCCGTTGGAAGACGCGGCGTCATGCGTTCGTCGCCGCTGCTCCGCGGCACGCAACTCGACATCCGTGCTGAAGGCTCTTCGCTGTTTTTCAAGCCGTTCGGCGTAGTGCTTCGCTGCCGTCTTGCGCCCGGAACTGGCGAGAAGCCGCAGGATCATCCAGACGATGATGGGTGTCCCCACGACGCCGACGAGGCCGACCACTAGTGGGCCGAGCCACGCGATGCCCTCCGGCAAGATTGCCCCGATCGCATCGCCGATCGCAACGACAAACAGAGCAGAGGCCGTGACGATCAGCGTCGCACCGATCAGAAGCACCACCACACCCAGTGCCGCCAGCAGGACAAGCTTTCGCAGCGAGTAGGCGACGCCCGAGACGGTCGCTTGGGCGTATTGGACGGCGTAGGTCGCGGCCTCGCCGAGGGCCTTGAAGCCCGCAGCAGCGTGGGCCTTGGGGTCGGAGTCCTCCGGCGTGTCGACGGGTTCGCGATCAGAGGTTGTGGCGGACTCGACCATGTCAGGCAATGCGCACCGGCGCAACAGGCCGCACGACTCGTTCGACCGGCCCTTCGCCAGTGCAGGTCGAACCTAACGCCGCGATCCGAGTGGGCCAAGTGGCGGAACCGTCACGCAAGATCCTGGCGAACACGCAGATGTCTGCAACTTGCCCAACCCCGTCGGCGAAGTACGCTGTCGGCGGACGAGGCGGCGTGTTCTGCGTCGAGACACTTTCAATGGGTATTCGCGAACAAATCAACGAGAAGCCGGCCATCGCGACGGCGGTGACAGGAAGCATCATCTTCCTGGCGCTCATCTTCATGCTGTATCAGCTGAGCTTCTTCGGTCTGTTCGGCAGCGGCTACCGACCGCCCGACGTCTACTTCCAGGCCAGCGACGGCTCGCTCTACGTCGACGGTCTGGACATAATGCAAGAACGCGACGGCGGCGAGTACCCCGTCCGCGCGTACAAGGTCCGCTACGGCGAAGGGGAACCCTTCGTCTATTTCCTCGAGCGGTACAACCCCGATCTCGAGGACCAGTTTGCCTACGACTCGTTCGAGGTCCGACACCCGGCCGACGACACGTGGTATCCGCGGTTCTCCGCCGAAGGACAGAGCATTTCGACCTACCAGGTCGACTCGAACGGCAACTATCCGGTCGACGTCCTTCCGTAAACGACAGCAGCCAAGCGACTACTCCGCTCGACCCGTTTCGAGCAGGTTGGTCGCACGCTCGATAGCCACCGGCAGCCGCTCGGCGACTGCTCGGTAGTCGACCTCGATCAGCCGGACACCACCCTCTTCGCCCCCGGCGTCGCGGACCGATGCGGCGGCGTAGCCGAGTTGGATGAGCTGGTCTTCAACCTGACGCGAGACGAGGTAGTCGACGAGCTTCTGGGCATTCGCGTCGAGTTCGTCGGACCGGTCTTTTCGCGTCAACGCAACGACGGTCGGCATGGCCAGCGTGCCGAGTTCGCCCTCGCCCTGGGAGAGGATGACCTGCTGAAGATCGGGCGAGAGGCGTTGCTGGGCGGCGAAGACGTCGTCATTGTCGGTGAGACCAAAGTCTGCCTCGCCGCGGGCGACGGCTTCGGCAGCGTAGCTGTTGCCGGCGACGATCTGAACGCCCGCGTCGTGCATGTCCGCGAACAACGCGTCGGCCTCGACGTCGCCCAGGACGAGGTAGATCGCCGCGACGTGACTGCCGGTCGTCCCCGCCGTGGGCCTCGCGACGACGGCACGCTGTCCGATCTCTGGCCGGGTCAAATCGCTGAGCTTCGTCACGCCCTCAACGCCGTCACCGATTGCCAGGACCCGCAGTCGAAGCCCGGTTGAGTGCCAAAGGGCATCCGGGTCGCGAAGCGTCTCCGGGACCGCGTCCGCGTCGGCCGGCGTGTACGAAGTGAACAGATCTTCGTCCGCGAGACGGATCGTCCGGAACGGCTCGTTGGCCCACCAGACATCGCACGTCGGCCGATCGCGTTCCGCCCGAAGCCGCTCGGCCAGCCCGACGCTCTTGGTCGCTTCGGTGTCGACGACCAGCCGCACGGAGATGCCGGTTTCCTGCTCGAAGGCGTCGATGATCGGCTCCGCGTAGGCCGGGTCGACGCTGGTGTAGACGACGACTTCGTCCGAGTCGCCACCGCAACCTGCCGAGATCAGCAGCAACAGAGCAAGAAACCAACGCATTGCCCGATCATATCGGGATTGGGCAACGCCTCGATGTCTTTGTCACGACCCGATGCGTGGCAGAAAGTCACCCAGCGTCCGACGACTCACCGAGTCAAGCTGCGGTTCCCATTCGAGTGCGGCTTGGACGACCGCCCGGGCGTCGTCCGCCCGACCTGCGTCGATCAACAGGTCGGCCGTTCGTCGCACCTCGGCACCGATTGTCCGGAGCAGCCGTGGACGACGCTCCGACACCAGCGTGACCAACCGCCCCGCCTCGTCGGTTCGGCCGACGAGCAGGTACGACCGGATCGCCCGCTCGACACGCGTCTTGCTCTCCGGCGTCTCGTCCAGATCGGCGGCAACGAACAGCACGTTGTTCTCGGCAGCCAACTGTTCCTGGCGATCGAGTTCGAGCAGGAGCGCCTCCTCGAAGCCGCCGGCCGCGTCGGCGGGTCG
>JBCDKH010000277.1 GCA_038746835.1 Planctomycetota bacterium
CTCGCCTGGCTGGGCACCGGGCCAAACGCGGAGCAGCGAGCCGTGCCCCGCCTTGCCGGTGATGACGAAGTCCTCCATCACCACGTCGACGAGGCTCCGGCCGTGCTCGGCGCTGCCGCCGTGGAACTCGACGGCGTTGGCAGTCTCGCTCGTGATGCTGCCGCCGACGTAGCGAACGTGCTCGGCACCGTGGTCGAATTGCATCGTCCCCTCGACGACGTTGTTCTCCCACCGGGCGACGCGGAACCGCGTGTCCTTGGACCGGATGCTCTCGGGGCCACGCGGGAGCGGGCCGACGCCGTTGGCTCCGACGAGGCGGTTGTCGCCGACGTAGGCGAAAGCACCGACCTGCAGGATCACCGCCGACTTGCCCATGTCTCGGGGCGGTCCGCCGTTGCGTTCGGACAGGTTCGAGAGGTCGTTGCCCGTGACGCTGACGAAGCGCGTGCCGCCGTAATCCGTCCGGTCGTAGGCACCGCTGAGCCGGAAGATGTGCTCGTCGTTGGAGTTGTTGAACGTGTTGCCGGTGGCGACGACGTTGGTGCTGTCGCCGAAGAGGCCCAGGCCGTAGCGGCGGATCGTGTCGGTCCCGACTTGGCGATTGCCGGCGAAGTAGAGGCCGTCGAGCTGGTAGCCGAAGTCGGTGACGATGACGTTCGCCGCTCGCTCGATCGTGCAGTCGATGACGGCGAGCCCGTCGCCGGGCCGGACGCACATGCCGTCCTTGCCGGCGAGGTCGTCGTGACGGAACGTGACACCGCGGACGGTGACGTTGCCTGCCGTGGCGTCGATGAGATGCCGGTTGCTCGGACCGGTGATGATCGTGCCGCGGTGGGGATCGGGGTGGCCGAGGATCAGCTCGCCTGCACGTGCGACGATTGGGCCACGGACTTCGCCCGCGGGAAGCTGTCGGATCAGCAGTTCGGACCGCGCACCGACGACGACGCGTGTGTGGGCTTTGCCGTCAAGGTCGATCATGTACGTGCCAGGCTCGTCGTAGACAAACGCAGCGTTGAAACCCTTGAGCGTGGTGCCGTCGCTCGACCAGACGTGGGTGACGTCGACGTCGGGCTCGTCGACCTGGACAAAGACGGCTTGATCGGTCAGAGCTTGGACCAGCCGTAGCTCGCCCGCATCGCGTAGTGCGTCGTTCTCCGCCTGGAGCCGGACATTCTCGGCGTGCAGGCGAAGCAGCGCGTCCATCGCGTCATCGAACGGATCGTCCGCCGACACAGGACGCGTCGGCATGACAAGGAGCATCAGGATCAGCAGGGCTAGTCGCATGGCTTCTCCGTGGAAGAGGGTAGTTGGGCCGGCGGCAGATCCCGCGGCAGAAGTCGATCGTCGCGATCGAGCCGACGTCGCAGCCGGTCGATCTGGGCTTCGAGCATTCGGTTGGACCGCTCAAGGTCGGAGCACATCCGCTCCAACGTTCGGCACCGTGCTCGCAGATCAGCCTCGCAGGCCTTGAGCGTTGCATTCTCACTCCAGAGAGCCTGCACCTGCTTGAGGAGCGCCTCCTGACCTTGGAACGAGAGCTCGCCTTCGAGGCGACGGCGGTCTTGCCGGAATCGCGCCGCCCGAGTGCCCCGGCCGACGGCTTCGCGAAGAAGCAGCGTCACGCCGGAGACCATCGCCGCAAGCACCGTCGGCGGAAGAGTGGCGGCGTTCATCGTGCAATCTCCTTCGTGACGTGGTGGAACAGCCCGTTCGGCGTGAAGCGCTCGGGGACGAGCCCTTCAAGCAGGCCGACGCGTTGCAGGGCGGCGATCATGATCTCGCTGCAGAACCACCAGTTGAGCCGATGGCGAACGCACGCCCACTTGAAGGCGAGGACGCCCGGCAAGTCGTACTGGCCGCCGACCTTGTTCACGCACCAGCGACGCAGGCGATCGACCTGACGAGGCCCGAGCCGGACCGGCACGAGGTCCCACCGGTTCGCCCGGTCGCCGCCGAGTTGGATGCGCTTGAACCGCACGCCGCCGTCGCGCCAGGAGCTGCTGAAGCAAACGCTGGTGCCAAGTCTCGGGCGTTCGTCGAAGACGAGCTCGACGTGGCTGTGCGGGCCGGGGTCGTGTCGAGCGACAAGGCGATCGAGCAATCGGCCGTGCTCGCCGCCGCGGTAAAATGCGAGGTGGACGTGTGCCCGGCTCATCACGGCACCGCCCGGCTGGCGGCGACGTCGACCAGCTTGTCCGCCAGGTCCGTTAACTTCGACGCGATGGCAGCTTCGCTCGTCGCGCCCTCAATCGTCACGCTGCCGTCGGGCGTTTCGGCGTGCAGGCTTCCGATCTGCGTGTCGAAGCCGACGTTGATGACCTCGACCATCCGGCCGTCGGGCGAGGCGTAACTGACGCGGCGGTAACAACCCGCCAGCATCGGCAGGACGAGGCCGACCGCGAGGAGTCGACTGGGTTTCGCTTTTGGTTTCGGCATCGCCCCAAGCACGGCGCTGCGCGCCGGCGGCCGCGGGGGCGAGAATGAGCATCAGAATCCAGCTCGTTTCGCCGTGAGCGTCAGCGAGCCTGACAGCGCGAGACGAGCCTGCAGAGCACGCTCGCTAGCGCTCACCGCTAAGCGATCCGACGCGTCGCAACCACCCATCAAACAAGCGGTTCAGAAGTCCAAGCCACCCTTGAGAGGCTGCTTCTTCAACCGCTTCTGACGCTGCTGCTTGTTCGCCTCGCGAGCCGCCTGTTCCTTGACCAGCCGGGCCTCGGCCTCGGGGTCGTGCTTCTTGAGGGTCAGGCGTAGGCGACGCTTCTCCGGGTCGACCTCCAGCACGCGAGCGTCGATCTCTTGGCCGAGCTTGACGACGTCTTCAGTCCGGCGGACGCGGTTTTCGCTCATCTCGCTGATGTGCACCAGCCCGTCCACGCCGGCCTCGAGCTCGACGAACGCGCCGAAGTCGGCGACACGCGTCACCTTGCCGCGATGCGTGCTGCCCGCCGGGTACTTGCCAGCCGCCTCGGCCCACGGATCACCGCCGGCCTGCTTGAGGCTCAGCGTGAGCTTGCGGGCCTTGGGCTCGAGCCCGATGACCATCAGGCGAAGCTGCTCGCCAACGTTGGTGACTTCGCTCGGGTGCCGCACCCGACGCCAGCTCGTTTCACTCGCAGGCAGCAGCGCCTCGATGCCCTCTTCGAGCTCGTCGAGCGTCGCCCGGATGTCGGGCGACGTGCCTTCGTCGCGTTGAGTGCGGGTCGCCACGCCTTGCCCGGGATCGTACACACGAGGACCCAGCCCGCCAACC
>JBCDKH010000278.1 GCA_038746835.1 Planctomycetota bacterium
CTGTGACGAGAGCGAAGGAAGTCGACCTGCTCCTGGCCGAAGACGAAAGCGATGTGTGGGACCGGGCGGACGAAGGTCGACGGGTCGTCGATGACGCCGTCGCGAACGAGCGACGACCAGAACTGCTTGGAGTGCTCGAACTGCTCGAAGATCTTGACCGCGACCGAGACGTCGACTTCCCCACCGGAGCCGCGATGTGGCGTGTAGCTCAATTCGCACAGCCCGGCGTGTCCGGTGCCGGCGTTGTGCCAGCCGTTCGAGGCTTCGCCGGCGAACTCGTCGTGGGCTTCGAACAGGCGAATGCGGGCGTTTGGCTTCAGGCGACGCAGCATGATGCCCAGCGACGCGCTCATGATCCCGCTGCCGACAAGGACGATGTCGACATCGGACGTCGCCGCTTCGTTATGGTTGACGTCTTCCATAAAAGAGGGTAGCTTACCGCTGTGCCGAAGGTAGCACAACACATTGTCGAAGCCCGGCGAGCCCGGGCCGCGGCGCTGCTACGCGAGCACCGCTACCTCGGCGTGGGAGAGGTCGCCAAGCGACTCGGCGTCAGTGAAAACACGGCAAGACGCGACCTGGCGGTCCTGGCCGAGCGGTCGCAGGCCCAGCGGACCTTCGGCGGGGCGGTCGCCGCGAGAGATCACCTGCAGGACTGGAACAGGCGGTTCGCCAGCTTCGCCGCACGTCTTGAGTCGGCCGCGGACGCGAAACGCGCGGTCGCTGATCGCGCGGCCAAGCTGATCGAATCGGACATGACCGTCTTCCTCGACGCCGGCTCGACGGGAGCCTTCGTCGCCGAGGCACTGGCGGCAATGTCGGTCCGCGGCGTGACGGTCTTCACGCACTCGCTCGCTGTCGCAGCGAGGCTTGGCCGGGCCGAGCACTTGGTGGTTCAGGTTCTGTCGGGAAGGCTCCTGGCGAGGCAGGCGGCGTTGCTCGATGAATCGACACTGAAGCAGGCGAGTGCGTTGCGGTGCGACCTTGCGATCCTTGGGGCCGAGGCGTTTGACGCGTCGGGGGCGTGGAACTCCATCAACGAGGTCGTCGATCTTCAGCGGCGGGTCATCGTCGCCTCGGACACGACGGCCATCTGTTGCGACGCGACGAAGTGTTCGCGACGTGCTCCGGCGTTGCTCGCGGGTTGGGATGAGATCGATCTACTTGTCACCGACGCGTCCGCGGCCGACCTGCGTCGGGCTGGCGTGCCCGGCGGTCGCGAGCGGGTGTTGCGGCCCAGGAGCAAGCGGGCATGAGCGACAAGCGTGCTGCCGCGTACATCGCCGTCGACCTCGGTGCCGAGAGCGGTCGGGTGATGCTGGGGCGTGTCACAAGCGACCGCATCGAGCTCGAGGAAGTCCATCGTTTCCCGGAGCACCATCACCACGTCGACGGCTTCGATCGGTGGAACATCGAGGCCATTGAGCGCGACATCCGAAATGGCGTGCAGAAGGCGCTCGAGAGGGAACCCGCCGCGAAAAGCGTCAGCGTGGACACGTGGGGCGTCGACTTCGTCGGCCTACGCGATGACGGCACGGCTGGTGCCGACCCGATCATGTACCGCGCCGTCCCGACGGCCGAGGTCTTTGCCCGCGTCATCGGCGACGTGGAGTCGGCGCGGCGGGTGTACGACGCGACGGGCATTCAGTTCCTGCCATTCAACACGCTCTTCCAGTGGGCCGCCGAGCAGGCCGGTGGGCGTTTGGGTTCCAAGGCCCTCTTGATGGCGGACTACTTCAACTGGCGTCTAACGGGTCAGCCCGTGGCGTCGGCAAAGCAAGAGGTTTCGCTTGCCAGCACGACGCAGGCCTACGACCCGCGGCGACAACAGTGGGCCGATGCGTTGCTCGAGGAACACGGCATTCCGCCGAGCCTGCTGCCGGAGATTGTCCTCAGTGGCACCGACATCGGTTCATTGGACGGCTCGACGACGCGCGTCGTTGCCACGTGCAGTCACGACACCGGCAATGCCGTCGCCGCGACGCCGCTGAAGCCGAGCAGTGCGTATTTGTCGAGCGGTTCATGGTCGTTGCTTGGTGTGGAGCTGCCAGAGCCGACGATCAACGAGACCACACGGCGCTTCGGCTTCACCACTGAGGTTGGTTTTGGTCACACGATCCGACTTCTGAAGAACATCAGCGGATTGTTCCTGGTTCAGGAGTCCCGGAAAGACTTCGAAGGAGAACCGTCGTACTCCGACCTCGCCGAGATGGCGGAAGCGGCAGAGCCGGCGCGCTCATTCATCCAGCCAGACGCCGAGCCGTTCGCGACGGGTGGCGGGATGGTCGAGAAGATTCGCCGTTATTGCCGCGAGACGGATCAGCGCGAGCCACAGACGCCGGGGCAGGTCGTCCGCTGCTGCTACGAGTCGCTCGCGATGCTTTACGGCGTCACACTCGACGGGCTGGCCGAGGTCACGGGCGCTCACCCGACGTCGCTGAACATCGTCGGCGGCGGGAGCCAGGCGAGGCTCTTGAATCAGCTTGCCGCCGACGCGACGGGCGTCCCCGTCGAGGCCGGCCCGGTCGAAGCGACGGCGCTTGGCAACGTCGGCATCCAGGCGATCGCCGCCGGGCAACTGGCCGACCTGAGCGAGCTTCGCCGACTCGTTCGCGCTTCGAGCAACCTCCAGACGTTCCAGCCCGCTGGCGACCTCGCGAGCCACGCCGATCGCTTCAACGCACTCCCGACTTCATGAAACCGTCCGACTTCAAGCACGTCAGCTACCTCTGGGACGACGCTAAGGCCCCGACCGATCCGGTCGAACTGCTTGTCTACCGCAGCAACTGCCTCGGCAGCGACCAACGCGTCACCAACACCGGCGGCGGCAACACGAGCAACAAGATCGCCGAGCACGATCCGCTCACCGGCGAAGCCGTCGACGTCCTCTGGGTCAAAGGCTCCGGCGGCGACCTGCGAACGAGCAAGCGGGCCAACTTCAGCAGTCTCTACCAGGACAAGCTGCAGAGCCTCACGCCCAAGTTCGGCAACGCCGAGCCCAAGAGCCAAGAGGAGGACGCGATGGTCGGGATGTACCCGCACTGCACGTTCAACCTCAACCCGCGGCCGAGCAGCATCGACACGCCGTTGCACGCGTTTATTCCGCACAAGTACGTGGACCACATGCACCCGAACGCGGTCATCGCGATCGCCGCGTGCAAGGACCAGGAGCGGCTGAACCAAGAAGTCTTCGGCGGCCAGCTCGCGTA
>JBCDKH010000279.1 GCA_038746835.1 Planctomycetota bacterium
ATCAGGAACGCCATCTGGCTCTCCGTCGGCCGGGTCGTCCGCGTGATGCCGGAGTGCTCCTTCTGCAACGTCGTCAGAAGCACTTGCGGGTTGATGTCGTACTGCAGTCCGGCATCAACGACGACCTGAGCCAGATCGAACGTGGTTCCATCGACATCCAATCGCGGCACCCTGAAGTAGCTGCCCTGGTCCTGAAGGAACGCCCGAACCTCGGGAACCGTCATCGAGTCGCCGAACTCGAGCTGGCCGTCGGTGAGGAAGACCTCTGACGGGCCGACCACGAGGAGTCGACGGGCTTCGAGCGGTTCGGTAAAGGCTGGTGTATCAGACATAACGCGTGGTCTTATAGAAGCTTACCCGATGAGACGCCTCGCCACCACGGAAGGTTCGCACAAACGGCCGTCAAGACTCGTCGTCTCCGGCGAACAGGTCGCTCGCAGGCGTTGCCAGCACCGTCCCGAACTGAGCCCGCAGCAGACCGAAGTCGGCGAGGTCGACCCGGCCGTCGTAGTTGAAGTCGCCGTCGCTGAAGACGGCGGTATTCGAGCCGAAGTTGGACCGCAGCACGCCGAAGTCGGCGAGGTTGACCGTCCGATCGCGATTGGCATCGCCCGCAAGGACGAAGAAGTCGACCGACGCGTCGATCGACAGCGGATTGCCTGCGGCATCTTCGACGTCACCCGCCGCGAGTGTCGCGCGGTAGTTGCCGTCAGGCAGCCCGTTGGCCTCAATCGTCCAAGCCGCCGAGAAGCCATCGGGGGCGATGTCGAGTACGACTGACGCAGTAACCGGTAGGCCGGTGTCGAGATCGGTGAGCTGCAGATCGCCCGTCGAGAGCGAGGCAGAGACGTCCTCGTCAAAGTCGAACGTCACCGCCTGCACCGTGTCGAAGTCGAACGACGAAGCGACGGATTCCGGACTCCGCCGGTCCAACGCGTCGAGGCCGAAGAACGTCAGCACGCGCGACATCACCTCGGCCCGGTCGGCGTCGCCGAGGATCGACTCGAATGGCACGGCCAGAGTGACGACCTTCGCATCCGCCTGAGCGTCACCACCGGACCAAGCGACGCCGGCCGTCCCGCCCGTGCCGCCGATGTAGGTCAGGGCAGTCGTTCCGCCTGCAACGGGCAGGAGTCGATCGGGCAAGTCAGCGTCGTAGCGATCGTCGCCGTCGCTGAAGTCAAGGGCGAGACCTTCGAACAGCGTCCCGTTCGCACCAGCGACCGTGTAGGTGCCGGCGTCATCGGAAAAGTGCGTCGCCTTGAGCGTGTCGTTGAAGAAGACAAGGTCCGACGTCGTTCCGTTGGCGACGAGGTCCCAGCCGATATCGGTGCCACTCGTGAACAGCTTGCCGCCACCGGCGACATACGACGACACCGCCGCCTGCTCGGACGCGTTGAACGTGTCGTTGCGCGTTGCCTCTTCGCCGAGGAGCCAGACTACCGCGTCGTAGTTGGCGAGATCGACGAAGCCGTCGGCGACCGCTTCGTTTTCAACGGCGTCGAAGGCGATGCTGGCATCACCAAACGCGGCCACCGCGCGGCCGGCGTCGGCGAGGTAGTCGAACGTGTTGACAAGCCGCGGGTTCACACGCTCATCGCTGCCGCCAACCGCGCCGCTGTTGCCGGGCGAGAAAAACAGCGACCGGTTTTCGACAGGGTTCTGCTGCCTTTCGACGCGATCGAAGCCGTTGACGAGCAGGACGCGTGGTTCGTCGCCCGTCACCGTCGGCCTTGCGGCTGTCACCCGCGACGGCAGCGAGCGTCCGCCGGTGTTGCTGGCCTCGACGCGGAAGAAGAACGCGTCGTCCGCCGACGCGTCTGGAAGTGCGGCTACGAGCTCAGTCGTCGTCACACGAATGGCGGTTTGGAGCGCGGAGACCTCGCGAACCGGAGCGAAGCCATTGCCATCCGTCGACGCGTAGACAACAAAGCTGGTCGGTGCGTCGCCCGTCGCATCCGAAACGGCACCGGCCTGCCAGAACAAATCGACCGCACCCGGACCGGCAGTCACCGCGCGGAGGTCACGCGGGGCATCGGGCAGCGTCACGCCCGAAACTGTCAGGGGGCTGAAGCTGTCGAAGTACTTGAGCGTCGCGTGGTAGCTCGAGCGCCCGACGGCATCGCGCACCTTCGGGTCACGCATGAGTTCTGCGTCCACGGCGTTGTCATGGAAGGCGACCTCAACGATCGTCGCGTCCATCTCGCCGTTGAAGCGGCTGTTGCGGATCTCGCCAAAGCTGCTGGCGAACGTCGGCGGGCGGCGGACCCACTCGTGCTCGAACGGACTGTCGACGGCCGTCGTGAGGTCGACCAGATCGTCCTCGATCTCGTTGGCAGTGAGCGCTGCCCAGGTCGCCTGGTTGGGCGTCGCCCCGCCGGATCCGGAGTTGATCAGACTGACGGTGCCGCGAGCTGTTCCGTTGGCGGTGGCGTTGGAGTGGTAGCCGAGGTAGATCGCCCGACCGAACGGCGCGGCGTTCATGTGGGCCGAGAACACCGCCGGCGTCCCGACGTTGGCCCCCTCGTCGTCGCCGAAGACGGTGCGCAGGTTGTTAAAGTTGATGCCCTGCCCGACCATCGCTTCGAGCCAGTAGAGGCTGGCCTCATCTTCGCGCGGGACGCCGCTCGTTACGCCGTTGCGGGCGACATCGCCCATGCCGTTGCCGAAGCGGATGGCGTCGGCGATGACGACATTGCCGCCCGACCCGTCGTTGTCGTTGCTGATCGTCACCGAGCCGGCGGTGCCGGCATCAAAGTGGAAACTGCCGAGGTAGACCCAGCCCTTGCCGACAAGGCGGTGGTCAACGCGGACGTCGCTCGTTCCGCCGGAGTGCTCGACGGTGTAGAGCTGATTCGTGCGATTCGTGCCGTCGAGTACCCAGGTGTAGACGGGGTAGATGCCGGCCTCGGGGATGTCCGGTCGATACGAAGCCGTCGCCGTCTGGACGCTGTTCGTCGCGGCGAAGCGGTAGGCGACGTCGCCGGGGTCGCCGTAGTAGATGGAGCTCCCGCTGGTCGACCACCCACCGCTGAACGTGACACCGGCCCCACCCGGACTCGTCGCGATGTCATCATTGTCGACGATGACCTCATTGTGCTGATCGCCGACCGGCCGAAGCGGGACGACTGTCGCCCC
Organism: Planctomycetota bacterium; assembly: GCA_038746835.1. NCBI lineage: Bacteria > Pseudomonadati > Planctomycetota > Planctomycetota bacterium. The sequence goes on from JBCDKH010000279.1 coordinate 3,139, forward strand.
GGAGCGCCACAAGTAGTCGGCGTAGTACTGGAGCTGGTCTTGGTTCC
>JBCDKH010000280.1 GCA_038746835.1 Planctomycetota bacterium
GCAACGTGAAGCGGCCGAGGCGATGCCGCCGCCGGCGGACGTCGACGTTGCCGATGTCGCTGCCTGGTCGGCCCGGCTGGACGGCTGGTTCGCGTCCGGTGCAACGGTTGCCGTTTGGCACTGCGACGAGACGGCCGCGCGGTTTCTGGCGACGTGCGATCCGGACCGGTCCCGAGTGCAGCTGTGCGTCGACGAACAGCCAGGTCGACATGGACGATTCGTACCGACGTCCGGCCACGAGGTGGTCAGGCTGAGCGTCCTGCGTGAAGAGCGGCCCGACGTCGTGATCGTCTCCAGCGTCGCGGTGGACGAGGTGAGGGTCGAACTGCAGGTCTTGGGAGTCGGCCCGGTGGAGCTGGTCGAGCTCGACTCGATCGCGTTCGGCTAAGCCGCTTACCGGTCGAACGCCCAGTCGGCAATATGTGGTGCGACGGGGTAGTGGCGTTCGAGGAGCACGCGCATCGATCCGGACGTCGCAACAACGACGGCCGGAGGCACACGGAAGGTTCGGGCGGCAAAATTCATCGCCTTGCGAAGGCCGCGTCGTGTGGTCGCGATGGTCAGATGCGGCGGTTCGATGCTGTCGCACGGCAGCTTATCGAACCGCATCGGCACGACACGAAACTGCCACGCCTGCCGCGGCTTGAGCAGCTCGATGCATGCCTGATCGACGTCTGCGCCAGTCAGGTCCTGTTCGCCGTTGACGGCGACGTACTGCTGCGCCCACGCCGTATTCACGTGAATCGCGTCAAGGCCGTAGAGGCGTTCGAGCAGGTCTCCCAGCGGGCGATGCGTGGCTGCCTGGACATCCAGAGCGTGTCTGAGCTGCTGGGTCGTGATCGCGCCTTGCTCGACGAGCAATTCGCCCAGGCGAAGGGGCTGTTGTTGTGCGGAATCAGCGTCGGGCATCGTCTCGGCAAATCCTCCCAAGACATATCGGCCGACGCGGCCTGTAGCTTGTGATCCGAGCGACGTGATCGGGCCTGGCGGAGTCGCTGTCAGCCGACGATATCGGAGACCTTGCAGCTGAAGCCAGGCAAGACGTCGCCGCCGTCGAAAGCCTGATCGGCCTTCAGAACGACTGGCTCGGTCTCTGGTCGGTAGATCGTCAGCTGCCTCGACTGGCGGTTGACTACGACGACCATTTTCACGCCGAAAGCAAGATACTCCTCTGCCTTGGTCTCCAATTCACCGGGTCGATCACGCTTACTAACAACTTCAACGACGAACTCGGGCACCGCTTCGACGAAATCATCCTCGTTCTGGTCAGGCGGAATTGTCTCGCGGCGGATGAAAGAAATGTCCGGGCCGCGAGTCAGATCAGGTTCGCGCGCGAGGATGAAGCCGGTCTCGACCATTACCTCCCCAAGCTTGTGCTCGCCATTCCATGCGCTAAGGAGCGAAGCGAACTGGACCTGACGTTTCCCATGTCCCATTCCGACTGGTGGCATCTCGATGACCCTTCCGTCAACCAGCTCTTGCTTGCCAAGAGTTTCGGGCATTCGGGCGAACTCTTCAGCCGTTAGCGGACGACCAAAGTCGATCACCCTCGCCGCCTGCGGAATGACCGCACGTCTCACAGGCTTCGCAGCAAGCTGCACATCCCTCTCGGCATCCGCAGCGAGTGGTGGTGTCGCGAGGACCGTCATGACGCCGATTGTACTCAACCCCCGGTCTCAAGAACGGCCAGGAACGCTTCCTGGGGGATGTCCACGCTGCCGACGCGTTTCATGCGGGCTTTGCCCTTCTTCTGCTTTTCGAGCAGCTTGCGTTTGCGGGTGACGTCGCCGCCGTAGCACTTGGCGGTGACGTTTTTGCCCATCGACTTGATGGTCTCGCGGGCGATGACCTTTCCGCCGATGGCCGCCTGGAGCGGGATTTCGAAGAGGTGACGGTCGATCTTGTCCTTGAGCTTCGTCAGGATCTGCCGGCTGCGGACCTCGGCCGTGCTGCGGTGCAGGATCATCGAAAGCGCGTCGACCCGGCTGCCATTGACCAGCACGTCGACGCGGGCGAGGTTCGCCGCCTCGAAGCCGCGAAGCTCGTAGTCCATCGTGCCGTAGCCCTTGGTGCTGCTCTTGAGCTTGTCGTAGAAGTCGTAGATGACTTCCGCCAGAGGGATGTCGTAGGTGATGATGACTCGCTGGCCCTCGTCGCGGCCGATGTATTCGGTCTTCTTGTACGTCCCGCGGCGCTCCTCACACAGCGTCATGATCGCGCCGACGTGGTCCTGCGGGACCATGACGTTCATGCGGATGATCGGCTCGCGAATCTCGCGAAGGTGCGACGGATCGGGCAGCTGGCTCGGGGCGTCGATCTTGTAAACCTCGCCGTCCGACTTCTCGACCTCGTAGGTGACTGTCGGGGCGGTCTGGACGACCTCGATCTCGAACTCGCGTTCCAGGCGTTCCTGCACGATCTCCATGTGCAGGAGGCCCAGGAAGCCGCAACGGAAGCCGAAGCCCAGCGCGTCGCTGCTCTCCGGGGCGAACGTGAACGACGAGTCGTTCAGGCTCAGCCGATCGACGGCGTCGCGGAGGTCTTCGTACTGCGTGCTGCCGCCCGGGTAGAAGTCGCAGAAGACCATCTGCTGGACCTTCTCGTAACCCGGCAGTGGTCTAGGCGCGGGATTCGTCGCGTCGGTGAGCGTGTCGCCGACGCGGACGTCGTGGATGTCCTTGATGGTCGCGACGACGTAGCCGACCTCGCCTGGCCCGATGCGGTCGACGCGCGTGGCTTTGGGCGTGAACTTGCCGAGTTCCGTGATTGGATACTCCCGCCCGGTGCCCATCAGCTTGATCTTGTCGCCCTTTTCGATCGCGCCGTCGACCATGCGGACGTAGATCACCACGCCGCGATAGTCGTCGTAGTGGCTGTCGAAGATCAGGCCGCGCGTCGTCCCCGCGGCCTCGCCATTGGGTGGCGGGAGCTTGTCGCACAGGGCCGAGATCAGCTCGTCGATGCCGACGCCGCTCTTAGCGCTGACGAAGATCGCGTCTTCCGCGGGGAAGCCCAGAATTTGCTCGATCTCTTCGGCCACCAGCTCCGGCTGGCTGCTGGGCAGGTCGATCTTGTTGATGACCGGAATGATCTCCAGGTCCTGCTCGAGTGCCGCGTACGCGTTGGCGACGGTCTGGGCCTGAACGCCCTGGGTCGAGTCGACGACGAGCAACGCGC
>JBCDKH010000281.1 GCA_038746835.1 Planctomycetota bacterium
AACTTCGAGGCCGCAACGGTTCACCGAGACGTGCTGACCGTTCGCGTTGATCGCAAGACGGCAACGGACGAGAAGCTGTGGCACGAGCGCGCGTCCGAGCTGTCGCGAAATGTGTCCGGAGTCGTGGTCGGCCCGTTCCACGACGTCAACTTGCATTTGGAACGCGTGCTGTCGAAGTTGAAGGTGCCGACGGCGTCGTGGCACCATCCGGTCGATGACGATCCGCCACTGAAGGTTGATCGCGTGCTGCCTGACCACGAGGCGGGAGCTGGGATGCTGGTCGACGAGCTGGTCACCCGCGGTTGCAGGCGGATCGTCCAGATCGCGCCGAGATATTCGTCATTGCCGTGGTGGCCGATGCGGCGCGCTGGGTACGAGCAGGCGATGCGGCGTCACGACTTGCAAATCAGGCCACCCGTGGAAGTGCGACCGCCGTTGCACTGGGTGCCGCCCGACGCCCGCCCGAACGACTTTGACGAGGTAAGCCGGAACATCGCTGGTCATTTGATCGAGCAGCTAACCGGTCCGGACCGCGCTGACGCGTTGCTCGTCCCGGGTGACGCGCTTGTGCCGGTGGTTGCTCGTGCGTGTCGGCTGTTCGGCTTGGAGCCCAATCGCGACGTGCTTCTGGCGGGTTACGACAACCTGCTCGACGGGCATTGGGCGCTCGAGCACGAACCGACCCGGCCGATCGTGACCGTCGACAAGCACAACTTCGAGATCGGCCGCGGTCTTGTCCGGACGCTGACCGCTCGATTAGCCGGCGAGTTCGGGCCGATCGATGGCGATCCGCACACCGAGTTCGTCGAGCCGAAGCTCGTCTTTAACGAATCAAAGCGCGACTGACAGTCGGGGTGTCCCGGCGTCGAAGCGACTCACTGTGTCACCTTTTGGAGGAACCATGCTGAACAACACTCTCTCATCAACCGGTGGTCTGGCGGCCATCACCGCCGCGGCCGTCCTGGCGAGCTCATCGCTTTCCAACGCCGCAGTCGTCAACGTCGAGTACGACGCCTCGACGGTCACGAACGGTGACACCGTCTGGGTCAACAACGTCAACAGCGGGAGCCGCGATGCGAGCTTCGGCGCTGGCCTCGTGACGTCAGTCGGCGATCCGAGCCCGACCGGCATCGACGCGTCCGTGCTGTTCGACGGCAGCAACGTGGCCTCGATCGCGCCGTCGTTCAACCCGACGCCCGACACGGCCAGCATCGAGATCTGGTTCAAGCCCGCCCTCGCCGACGCGAGCAACTTCGTCGATGGCGTCCTCTTTGAGACCGGCGGAGCGGCTAAGGGATTAATGGTCGGCATCAACGGTGCAACCGACATCGCGAGCCCGACCAATCCGAACTCCATTGTCGCGGCAATCGGCGGAACGAGTTCAGCGGACGGCAAGCAGATTCTGAGCGTTCCGCTCGACATCTCGGCAGCGGACGACTTCGTCCATGTCGTACTAACGGTGGGTCCCGACGGCTCGAAGCTGTACGTCAACGGGGCGTTGGCTGATAGCAACGCCACCGTCAACGACGACTGGGCCGGCTCGAACTCGGGCGCTCTCGGTGGAACCGGTGGCGGTAACCTCGGTGCTGGCGGTGGCGTGGGCTTCACGGTCCTTCCAAGCAACAGCGACAACTTCGAAGGCGAGATCGGCCTGTTCCGCTTCTACGGACCCGACGATAACGACGTCGGCGTCCTGACCGCCCAGGAAGTCAACGATCTCTACCTGACCGTCGTCCCCGAGCCGTCGTCTGCCTTGATGGGCATCGTCGGCGCGGGACTGCTCGTCGCTCGTCGTCGCCGCGGCTAGGTGACCCATTGTTTTGGTCCGCTCGCGCCCCGACCGGCACGAGTGGGCTTTGCGCAGCATTGCCGCTCGCAGTCCCGCATCTGAGGAGGTCCCATGTCAGGCTGCACCACCCTGTCCGATCGCTCGATATCCAAGCGTGTCCGAGGCGGATTCACCCTCGTCGAGTTACTCGTCGTCATCGGCATCATCGCGCTGCTCGTGTCGATTCTCTTGCCGTCGCTGTCACGCGCCCGTGCCAGCGCATCCGCGGTGGTCTGCCAGTCGAACCTCCGGCAAATCGGAGCCGGCATTTTGATGTACACGCAGGAGTACCGCGACTACTTGCCCAGCGCACACAAGGACGACGAGTTCGACACCGGCCTCGGCAACAACGGCGCGATGTGGGTCACCCGTGTCAGCGAACTCGGCTACCTCGGTGGCGAGGGTGAGGGCGATAAGAACCGCGACGGCGAAGACGTCTTCCGCTGTCCGTCCGACCGATTGACCCCAACGGATCAAACCAGCTGGAACGGCCGGCCGAATTTCACGTCGTACAAGGGGCTGGGCCGCGTCGGGTGGGACGTCAACGCATTCGGGCACAAGACGAGCAAGGTGCCGGGTGGTGCGAATACCAAGGATCCCAACGCGCCGTTCGATGTCTTCGACATGAGCCGCGACAACTCGTCTGGGGTACCGATCATCGTCGAGCTCGTGGTCGACGGAAACTACGCGCTCAGCTCCCGGGGCTTGGCCGCTCCGTTTCATGACGGGTTCAAGCACCCTTCCACGACCCCATTGACGTGGAATAGTGACACCTCCACGCCGCACCTGGATAAGCGTCGCAGCGTGCTGTACATCGACCAGTCGGTCCGGTTTGGCTACGTCAGCTTTCAGGACCCAGATGCCGACGTGGAGTTCATGCATCCTGGTGCTGAGTAGCTGTTGTCATTCAGACTCCTCCTAAGCCGGCCGGCGGACCGTTTCGGGTTCGCCGGCTTCGCTTTGCGCCTCGCGACCGGCTACAAACATCGCAATGATTTCGCAGACGCCGTTCCAGCAATTCCTCGCTCCGCGGCTCCGGACGATGGCCAAGCGGATTCGATCGACTATCTGGGAGCCTGTAGACACCGCCACAGCTGTTGCGCGTACTGAGGCGACGCACGAACACCGATTCGTCGTGGATGTCAGCGAAGATGACTTCGCACCAGTTGACCTCGGCAAGCTGCCACTGACGTGGGGCCGAAAGTTCCAGCAGTGCTGGTGGCGCATCGAGCTGCCGACGCTCGAAGGTCGACACTACCTCAAGTGGGACGACGAAGGCGAGGCCACGCTTTATCGGCGGCATGGCGAGGGC
>JBCDKH010000282.1 GCA_038746835.1 Planctomycetota bacterium
GTCGTGCGGGTCACGTTCGTCGCGGGCACCGGTGACGTCGCCGAGACGATGAGCATCGTCGGCGAGTCGTTTCGCGTCGGCTACACCAGCCTCGCCGAGGACACCAACGCCAACGGCCAACTCGATGACGGCGAAGACCTCAACGACAACGGCCTGCTCGACGACGAAGTCCGCATCGACCAGACCCTCTGGCGCACCGGCAACCGCGACCTCACCGGCGGGCAATTCACCTGGGTCCGCAGCGACCGCGTCCTCGAGACCAGCCTGCCCGACGACTTCCTCTACGTCGAGCGACAGGAAGACGGCCGAGCCATCGGACGACTCGAAGCCGTGGCCATCGAAGGCCGGCTGTACGAAGGTTTCGACAACGCCTACGCCGCACTGACCGATGTGCTGCCGAAGGTGCAAGGCATCGGCGAGCGGATCTTCGACATCAAAAACGACCTCGGCGGCATTGCCGAGCAGCGTGACGAAGTCCGCATGCGCCTCGAGGCAGCCGAGCAGCTTGAAGACGCCCGGGCAGTCACCCGAGCCGAAGCCGAACTCGAGAGGCTCTCCGCACAACAAGACGAGCTTCAGGCCGAGCGTCGCGATCTCGAAGGCCAGATGGCCGACTACCGGATCTTCCTCGCCAGCGAGCAGGGTCCGATGATCAGCATCACCCGGACCAGCAAGACCGCCAACGTCTCGGCAGCGACCGTGCTCGATCGCGACGACGCGGAGCGCGTCGCCTCGGTGCGGCTGCTCGACTTCACCGAGTCCAACAGCCGACCGGCGACAATCGACGACGCGCCACTGCGGCTGGAGTCGACCAGACGCTGGGTCGAGGAACCGGGCGCGACCGTCATCACGCCCAAGGACGGCTCGCGGCCGAAGGTGCAGTTCGTCGACGCGGACGGCAACGCCATCGGCGAGCCGTACACGCTGCCGCCGATGGCCGTGGTGCTCGTGGCAGATGGTGCAGCCGTCGAACGTGGGACGCGCGTCGCCATCGAGCCGCTGCCGATGACGATGGGCCAGGTCGTGCGGGCGTTCGTGCCGAATCGACTCAGCCTGGGCGACAAGTTCGGCGTCTATTTCTCGCGCTGGTGGGAGTTCCTGAGCGCGGAGCCGCGCGACTCCAACACCGAGGGCGGCGTCTTCCCGCAGATCGTCGGGACCGTCCTGTTGACGTTCATCATGATCGTCTTCGTCGTGCCCGTCGGCGTCGTCGCGGCGATCTACCTTCGCGAATATGCGAAGCAAGGGGCGCTGGTCAGCTTCGTCCGCATTTGCGTCAACAACCTTGCGGGCGTGCCGAGCATCGTCTACGGCGTCTTCGGGCTGGGCTTCTTCTGCTACGGGCTCGGCGGGTGGATGGACGCGGGCGCGGCAGGTGCGGGCGTGGACCCGCTGCCGGTCGACACGTGGCTGCTCTGGATCGCAGTCGCGATCATCTTCGCCGCCATCGCCATCGCGGTGACGTCGCTGGCCAACCGATCCGACAAAGGCGCCGCCAGCCAGGAGACGCTGCTGCCCAAGGCCTTCCGTTTCGCCGCCGGCCTCGCGTGGGCCGTCAGCGTGGTGGTCGTCTTCTACTTCATCTTCGCCAGCGTGCCGAAGGAGATCTTCGGCGGCTTCTACCCGGAGACGCTCACGAGCGGCTCGAGCGAATGGAAGGGGCAGGCGCTCATCTGGGCGTCGCTGACGCTGGCACTCCTGACGCTTCCGGTCGTCATCGTCTCAACCGAAGAAGCCCTCGCCGCGGTGCCAAGGTCGATGCGAGAGGGCAGCTACGCGTGCGGCGCGAGCAAATGGCAGACGATCCGGACGATCGTCCTGCCGCGGGCGTTGCCGGGCATCATGACGGGGGCCATCCTGGCGATCGCGCGTGGCGCGGGTGAGGTCGCACCGATCATGCTGGTCGGGGCGCTCAAGACCGTCCGCGAGCTGCCACTCAATGGCGACGCGCCGTTCATCCACCTCGACCAGGCGTTCATGCACCTGGGCTTCCACATTTTCGATCTCGGCTTCCACAGCCCCGACGCCGAGGCCTCGCGATCGAGCGTCTACACGACGACACTGCTCCTGATTTTGATCGTGCTGCTGTTGAACCTCGCGGCCATCTGGCTCCGAAGCCGGCTCCGCCGTGCGTTTGCGGGCGGTGCGTTCTGACGACAACTCGCTACGCTCGCTGCGTCCTCGACCCGCTCCTTTCGTCCGATGACCGATACCACTGCCGCAACGAACGCCGACACTCGCTCGCAGAGCACGGCCTTTGGTCGGATCAACGGCGTGGAGTCGACCGGCGACCCGTCGCCCGGCGGCCGGGACTCTGGCCTGCAGAAGGCCATCGCCGCCGACCTGCCGTACGACACACGCGTCCACCGCGAGCTGGCCCAGGAAGAGCCCGTCGTCAGCGTCGATCAGTTCCGCCTCTGGTACGGCACCAAGCAGGCGCTGTGGGACGTCGACATGAAGTTCCCCCGCGGCAAGGTGACCGCCCTCATCGGGCCATCCGGCTGTGGCAAGTCGACGCTGCTCCGCAGCATCAATCGCCTCAACGACCTGATCGACACGGTCCGCATCGAGGGCAACATGCACCTCAACGGCGACCCCATCTACGACCGCAACGTCGACGTCATCGAGCTGCGCAAACGCATGGGCATGGTCTTCCAGAAGTCCAACCCGTTCCCGATGAGCATCTTCGAGAACGTCGTCTTCAGCCTCCGCATCGACGGCGAACGCAACAAGAAGGTCCTGGCCCAGGCGTGCGAGAAGTCGCTCCGCGGCGCCGCCCTCTGGAATGAAGTGAAGGATCGTCTCGACGAGTCGGCCCTGGGCCTGTCGGGCGGACAACAGCAGCGGCTCTGCATCGCCCGCGCTATCGCCGCGGAGCCGGAGGTGCTCTTGATGGACGAGCCGTGCAGCGCGCTCGACCCGATTGCGACCGGCAAGATCGAAGAGCTGATCGCCGAGCTGCGTGGGCTCTACACCGTCATCATCGTCACGCACAACATGCAGCAGGCCACCCGCTGCAGCGACTACACGGCCTTCATGTACCTAGGCCGCCTCGTCGAGTACGGCCCGACCGCGACGATGTTCCAGACGCCGCAGCTGAAGGA
>JBCDKH010000283.1 GCA_038746835.1 Planctomycetota bacterium
GACGGGCGGTTCTGTGTGGCCGGGCCGATGTACCCGGCATCGATCGCCTGGCCGGGCAACGTCAGACGAATCGACCACCTGCCGCCGGCGGAGCACCGCGCGTTCTACAACGCCAGCCGCTGGACGCTGAACGTCACGCGGGCCGACATGGTCGCCGCAGGCTGGTCGCCGAGTGTTCGCCTGTTCGAGGCCGCGGCTTGCGGGACGCCGGTCGTCAGCGACGCCTGGCCCGGCATGAGCGAGTTCTTCGAGATCGGCCGTGAGATTCGAGTTGCAGAGTCGACCGATGCGGCGTTGTCGATCGTCCGCGACACGCCTGCCGCCGAGGCGAACGCGATCGGAGCGGCCGCACGGACGCTTGTGCTCGCACGTCACACGGCCGCAACACGCGCTGCGGAACTCGAGACCTATTTGTCGGATTTGATGTGACGGGTTCGTCTGGTCTCGATTGGAATCGTCCGCCCGATCGTCAGTTGACGCGCCGGCGGGACTGACTCTAATGGCCGCAACCAACCGCCGGCTCACCACCGACTGCCCTCACGTCCCACCCATCCCACAGCAAGACATGTCGAACGCACGCAAGCAGGCGATCCACTCGATCGCCACGGCCACTCGTAATCTGGCCCAGTACGACTACAAGTCCAAGCCCACCAAGGAACTGTTCGGCACGAACGTCTTCAACGTCGACGAACAGCGCGCTCGCCTGCCCAAGCCGGCCTTCAAGGCGCTGCGCAAGACCGTCGAGGAGGGCGAGAGCCTCTCGCCGGAATTCGCCGACGTCATCGCCAGTGCGATGAAGGACTGGGCGATGGAAAAGGGTGCCACGCACTTCACCCACCTCTTCCAGCCCATGACCGGGCTGACGGCCGAAAAGCACGACAGCTTCCTCTCGCCGCTCAACGACGGCAAGGCAATCAGCTCGTTCTCGGGCAAGGAACTCGTCAAGGGCGAGCCGGACGCGTCGTCGTTCCCGTCGGGCGGACTGCGGGCCACCTTCGAAGCTCGCGGCTACACCGCGTGGGACCCGACGAGCCCCGCGTTCGTCATGGAAAACCCCAACGGCGCAACGCTCGTCATCCCGACGGCATTCCTCAGCTACACCGGCGAAGCGCTCGACAAGAAGACCCCGCTGCTCCGCTCAATGGCCGTCATCGATACGCAGGCCAAGCGGATCCTGAAGCTCTTCGGCAAGGAGCCGGCGCGTGTCTTCACGACCGTCGGTGCCGAGCAGGAGTACTTCCTGGTGGACAAGGCGTTGGCCTTTGCTCGTCCGGACCTGATCACGTGTGACCGAACGCTCTTCGGTGCCAAGCCGCCCAAGGGACACGAGCAGGACGACCACTACTTCGGTGCGATTCCGGATCGCGTGCTGGCTTTCATGGCCGACGCCGAGGCGGAAATGTTCAAGCTGGGCGTGCCGGTCAAGACGCGTCACAACGAGGTCGCGCCGGGCCAGTTCGAGGTCGCCCCGATCTTCGAGACGACCAACGTCGCCGTCGATCACCAGATGGTGATGATGAGCACGCTCAAGAAGACGGCCGAGAAGTACGGCCTGATGTGCATCCTGCACGAGAAGCCGTTCGCCCGCGTCAACGGCTCGGGCAAGCACAACAACTGGTCGATGTCGACGACCGATGGCGAGAACCTGCTCGATCCGTCCGATAATCCCCACGACAACGCACAGTTCCTGGTCTTCACGGCCGCGATCATCAGCGCGATCTACACCTACGGCGACGTCCTCCGCATGGCCATCGCGTCGGCGGCGAACGACCACCGCCTCGGTGCCAACGAAGCCCCGCCGGCCATCCTGAGCGTCTTCCTGGGCGAGCAGCTCGAAGACGTCTTCAGCCAGATCGCCGAAAACGGCTCGGCCCCGTCGAGCAAGCAGGGCGGCGTGTTCGCGACCGGCGTCGACATCCTTCCCGACATTCCGAAGGAGGCGGGCGATCGCAACCGCACGAGCCCGTTCGCCTTCACCGGCAACAAGTTCGAGCTGCGTGCCGTCGGCGGCAGCCACAACATTTCCGGCCCCAACACGGTGCTCAACGCGATGGTCGCCGAGCGCATGGACTACATGGCGACGCACCTCGAGGCGGCAGTCGGCAAGGGCGAGGATCTGCACAAGGCGATCCAGTCGCTCATGAGCGAGATGATCAAGGAGGCCAAGCCGGTCATCTTCAACGGCGACAACTACTCCGAGGAGTGGCACAAGGAGGCCGAGCGTCGTGGCCTGCCGAACCTGAAGAACGCCGCCGACGCCCTGGACGTCCTCAAGACCGAAAAGGCGATCAACCTCTTCAGCAAGTACGGCATCTACACCAAGCCCGAGATCGAGGCCCGCTTCAACATCCTGGCCGAGCAATACATCAACACGCTTGCGATCGAGGGCGGCACGGCCGGTCACATCGCCAAGACGATGATCCTGCCGGCGGCAGTCCGCTACGCCGAAGAGCTCGGCGAGGCGGCCGAAGTGCTTGGCGAAGACGTCATGGAGGACTCGATCGGCAAGCTCAAGTCCCACGTCGGCGACTTCGTCAAGCTGATCGCCAAGCTCGACACGGCGCTCGAGCACGAGCACGGCGAGGACTTGTCGGTCGCGACGAAGTTCATGCGTGACGAGGTGCTCGGCACCATGAACGAGCTTCGCGAAGTGGGCGACGCCCTGGAAGACATCGTCGCCGACGATCTCTGGCCGCTGCCGACGTACCGCGAGATGCTCTTCATCCGCTAAGGAGTTCGGCATCCGGACTCGTGTCGGGGACACTCCGAGGCGAGGGATAACCGAGCTCCCAGGCCCACAGGTCCAGCCTGTGGGCTTCTTCTTTGCGCTCACGAAGCGTTATCAGACGTCGTTATCGCTCCCCTGATCGTGTTAAAGTGGGGGAAATGCATTGACTGTGTAAGCGGCTGCATTAAACTATGGGCGATCTCTCCCCTCGCCCCGTGGCCACCTTTCTGGTGACCGCGGGGCTTTTCGGTTGGGGCCTTCGCACGCGTCGCGCAGCGACACCCGTTCAAGCCGCTCAAGCCTGATCTGGCCGGCCTGAC
>JBCDKH010000284.1 GCA_038746835.1 Planctomycetota bacterium
AACGCGACCTCCGGCAGGCTCTCGGCGACCTTGATGCCGGTCGTGAAACCCGCGGTGAACGGCACAAACGCGTTGCCCGCGACGTCGAGCACCTCGCTGGTAATGACAAACGTGTACGACTGTTCGGCCGCAAGCAGAAGCTTGGGCGTGAGCGTGATCGCGTCGCCGCCGCCCGACACTGTGACTGCAGCAGGCACGGCCTGGCCGGTGGCGTCGTCGATGAGATAGATCGCGGTCGGCGTCGCGGTCGACGGGTCGATCGCACCACCCGGCAGGGCGATGTCGACAGCGACGAAGACGTCGCGCCGAACGTCGTCGGCGTTTTCGCCGGGACGCACCTCGATGACAGATGGCGAGTTTTCGTTGACGCCGTTGGAGACCGGGACGATCGAGAACGACTCGAACGCCGTCGTCACGCCTCGGCCGGCATCGGTGTTGCGGTGGAAGGTCGTCAAACCCGCCGCCGCGTCGTCGTCGAAAAACGCAGCCTGATTGGCGGCCGGCACCGTGATCGTGTGCGGCACCGTCATCCAGATGCCGTCGTTGATGCGGTACTGCGCGACGAGCGTTCCGTCGGCCGGGTTTCCCTCGATGCGGAGGTCGAGCGACGTCACGCCTGCCCATGAACCGACCGACACGAGACCGTCGCCGATGGTGGACGAGACGCTGCCGCCCGACGACCACTCGTCGGTGAATTGGATGGCCGGGCCGTCGTTGTGGTGGATGGCGACGAGCTTGACCCAGTTGTCGGCGTCGCCGCCGAGTATCAGGCCGGCTTGTTCGAAGCGGGCATCGAACTGGGTGAGGGCGGCGTTGTTTTCGCCGACGATGCGGGTCTGGACGACGAACGCGCTGGTCGCGTCGTGGCGAAGCTGGAGCGCGTTGACGAGGTTGTTGGTCGCGCCGGAGTTCGTGCCGTCGTTGCCTGCGACGCTCTGAATGCGGAGCAGGCCGTTGTCGACTTCAAGCAGTGACGCGTCGTAGCTGGAGCCGGAGGCGGTGGAGCCGGCGTTGGCGTTGGTTTGTGTGTGCGTGAAGCCGGTTCCGACGCCAGCGTTATCGACCAGGCCGCCGGCATCACCGGTGAAGTCGAGCTGGACCGTGGTCATCAGACGCCGCTGTTCGAGTTTCTCGAACGGCGATGCCCCACCAGCCCGATGGCGGGCGGCAAGTGGGGACGAGACGCGTTGCGGCTGGGTCATACAAGCGGGTCAGGCCGTCGGCACCGACGACGTGTCGGAGCTCGCAGCTTCGATCACATCGGCCGGTCCGCCACGTCGATGAATGTCGATCTCTCCGAAGCGGCGCGACGCGTTATAGAGGACGTACGACCGAAGCGACAGTTTCAGACACTGCCCTCTTTCGGGCATCCGTTCTGACCGACATATCGACATCCTGCGACATTGCCTGAGATGCGTCCGACAAGGCGTCGCTCGCCTTGCGAATGGGCGTTGTTTTGATACGTTCAGGCGTTCGCCGCGCGGGAACCCCTGACGAGGCATCGGCATGAGCACGCAGACACCCCTTGCCAAGGATCAAGACGGCACGATCGACGTCGCGCTGCTGCTCCACCGTGAGACTGGCATCGCCAGACGATTCGAACTCAAGCACGGCGCAACCGTTATCGGTCGCCGTGAAGACTGCGGCCTGCGCATTCCGCTGGGTGACGTCAGCCGCAAGCACTGCCAACTCGTCTGCGACGGCCAGAGCGTACTCGTTCAGGACCTGGGCAGCAGCAACGGCACCTTCGTCAACAATCGCCGAGTCCAGGAGTCGCCCATGCTCGCGGGCGATCGACTGATGATCGGGTCGCTGACCTTCGTCATTCAAATCGACGGCGAGCCCATCAACGCCGACGCCGCCAACGCGGATTCCGGGACGATGTTGCACGAATTGCTCGACGGCCAGGACCCGTCCAGCCACCTCAACCCGACCGCCCAAGCCGATGCCGGCGACGGCGAGTGGGGCCTCGACCCCTCCGGCGCGGCCGCGGACATCGAAGAGCTGATGAACGACTGAGTCGCGCAGCGACCAGCGGGTTCACGCGGTTTCGAAGTACTCCTCGGGAGGCACGCGCAATGCCTCGACATCCCAGCCAGCGCGTTTCGCACCGGCGAGGTAGGCCGATTCGAGGAAGCCGAGCAGCATCCGCCGCGGGTCTTCGGCCTGTCGAAGCTCCGCGTAGTCGAGCCTCGCCATGTGACTACCGCCGACGTCGAACCAGCCGCCTGCCGACAGCGGCTCGCTCGCCAGGCCGTCGGGCTCGGGTGCGGTGTAGCTGTAGAACGCCGCCTGCGGGTAGTTGGCATCGCCGGGCCAGAAGCCGAAGCTGATGACCTCGTGGCTGTACGCCTCGGCGTCGCGTGGATTGCGGAACTCGCTGGGCTTCTTGTCAACGGCCTTCCCGCTGAAACGGGTGAGGGCGAGGTCGAAGCTGTGCCAGAACATGTGGACCGGCGTCTGCTTGCCGAGGAAGTCGCCGCGAAACTCCTGGAACGTGCGCTCGACCCACGACAGTGCCCGGAAGTAACGAGCGGCGGCCCCGAGATCGAACGTGCGACGGTCTTCGTTCTGGGCGAACGGCGTGGTGCACCACGGCAGGTCGTACGGCGTGCCGAGCAAATCGACATCAACACCGGCCGCCGAGACAGCGTCGGTCACCTCGCGGAACATCCACTTGCAGTCCATCTGATCCAGCGGCGCTGCCACATCGAACATGCCGCCTCGGTTGTTGCGGACCTCAATGCCCGGCTCGAGCAGATCGATCTCAATATCCAGCGACAGCAGCGGGTCGTTCGGCTCGTAAAGCGTCCCCGTCGTCAGCCCGCGCGGCGTCACGTAGAACGGCACGTGCCACCAGTGATTCCGCCTCGGCGTCAGGGCCATGCGCACCTTGCCGACGATCTGGCAGAGCAGATGCAGCGTCTCACGCGTCTCCGTCCACGCCGCAAACTCCAACGGCGGCAACACCGGCGTCCACGAATTCGTCAACGGCTGCGGCAGGCGATCATCGGCTTCGCTCATGAAAGACCGTAGCGAACGACCAA
>JBCDKH010000285.1 GCA_038746835.1 Planctomycetota bacterium
CATGCGACTGCCGGTCGCCGCCGTGCGACTGCCTGTCGCCGCCGTGCGAATGCCCAGCAGCACCGGCGGACTTTCCAAGTACGCCACAAGGACCGCGCGCGCTCGACGACGACGCGGCGCCAATGTGCTTTCTGGCGGAGTTCGAGATTATTACCCGAGCTCGTCAACGACGACGAACCCAACGATACGGTGTCCAGTGACGAAGACGACGACGACGACGAGGACGACAACGACGACGAGGAAGGGCCCGGCGATGACGACTCCGACAGCGACAATGATGATGACCAAGACGACGGCGATGCGCCGCCTCTCGCCGATCACTACGAGGACGAGGATGATGGACCACACATCGTCACCGACGACGACGGCTCCAACGAAGGCTCCAACGGCGGCGGTGGCTCGACGACCGACGGCGACAGCTCGAATGGCCACGGCAGCGGCACGACGGAGACGGCGACTCCGCAGACGGCCATGAACGCCGAGCAGCGCCGGGGTCCTGGAGACGACGTCGAGAAGATTCCAGGCCCGTGGCAGCGTCGCAAGTACGAAGACAAATACCAAGTTCCCTGGGCTAGCGGAAAACAAGACGACCGCGGCGACCCACTGCCACAACAGCCCTCGCATCTAAAGGACATCCCCTCGTACCACGTCGAAAAGCCGACGGAAGAGCAGATCGCCACGCTGCTTACGACGATCGGTCTTCACGAAGCGAGCAGCCTCGGGGACGGGGAGCGCGAGCTCTTCCGCCACTTCGTCGTCTTCAACTACTCGCTCTTCGACCACATCCTACGACCAGTGGACAGCGAGCCCGTGGAGCTGCAGTTCAAGGACAAGGAACAGCAGCCCATCAAGCTCCAACCCATTCGATTGTCGTCCGACAAGTTGGACTGCCTGCGAGAACAACTGAAGATCTGGGTCCGCGACGGCATTGTTCGGCCAGCGACCTCGGCATGGGGCTTTCCCATCCTCATGCTCAAGAAGAAGGGCGGGAAGGGAGCCAACGCCTTTCGAGCGGTGATCGACTTCCGAAAGTTGAACGAGGTGGTGCACGACAATAGTTTTCCGAACGTGCCGATCGAGGACGCGCTGGCCTTCCTGCACCAAAAGAGATGGAGGACCGCCGCCGATATGTGGTGGGGGTATCACGGCCTTCTGCTGAGCAAGCGGTCGCAGGACGCGTGCACGTTCGTGTCGGCGCTCGGGGCGTGGTCGTGGAACCGCTTGCCGCTCGGCGTCAAGCCAGCGACGGGGCTGTTCTGTGCCAAGCTCCACACGGACCTCACTAAGTGGTTGTATCAAAGCATCATCGCGTACGTGGACGACGTCTTGATTGCGCATCCGGCGGGCCAGCTCAAGGAGCACATCCAGGTGGTGGTGGACGCGTTCTCCGAGTTGGCGATGAAGGGCTGGAGCGTCAAGCCGAACAAGTTCAAGTTACTGCCAGAAACGTTCGTGTACCTGGGACACTTGAGCACGCCGACGGGCATCCAACCCACCGACGCCGCCATCCGAGCCATCTCGGAAATGCCCGTGCCGGGCACGATCCCGGGCCGCGGCAACCCCAAACGCGCGATCCGGTCATTCCTCGGCCTCGGCTCATACAACCGGCGATACATCAAGGATTTCGCGAAGATCACCCGTCCGCTTCGGACGCTGACGGAAGAAAAGACGCCGTTCAAATGGACGCCGGAGTGCCAAAAGGCATGGGACGCCGTGGTCGCGGGGATTGCGACGTCAAAAGGCCTCAAGCACCCGCGCTACGAGCTTCCGTTCTACATCCGGTCGGACGCCTCCTCCGAGGGCATCGGCGGCTACCTCTTCCAGATCGACCCTGACCAGCCCAAGGACGAGCGAGTCATCGAGTACTTCTCCAGAACGGTCCCAGCGGCGATGCGGAAGTACGAGCCACGTCGACTCGAACTGCTCGCCGTACTGGAATGCCTCGAGCACTTCCGCCCAATCATCTCCGGTCGGGAAACGCGGCTGGAGACGGATCACAAAAACCTCACGTTCCTCCGCCGTCAGACGCATTCGTCCGGCCAGCTGGCGCGCTGGGCCTACCGTCTCGGCGAATTCGACAACGAGCTGCTCTCGTATCGCGCCGGCAAGGACATGCCCGTCGCCGATGAGCTCAGTCGGAACCCGTTGCCAGAAGAGATCGAGCTCGATGAACACGGCGATCCGTTGAGCGAGGCTTACGCCTTCGTGACGCGCCTCGGTCGCGCGGACGATGAGGCGCCTTCCGGGCAGGCCCTCTACAAAGTCTCCGTCGAGCACGTCCACGAGCCCGTCGCCAGCGACGACAAGGCACCGACGGCCGTGGCGCTGGCCACGACGCTCACGGATGCCGTCTTTTCCCCGACTACGGAACCGCCAGGACCTGCGTCGGCCCCGGAGCCGACCCCTTCGGTCACGATGAACGTGGACAGGACGATCGCGGGATTCAACTTCATCGACCAAGCCGCCGACGTCATCACCGACGACGACGTGCGGGCGGCGCAGAAGGACGACGTGTGGTGTCTCGAGCTCCAGCGCAAGAAGAAACCCAAGAATGATCCACGGCGCAAGAAGCCGGCGTGGTTCGTGATTCAGGACGGACTGCTCTGGCGCGTCGACCAAGACAACCAGCGGCGGATGGTGGTGCCGGAGGCACTTCGCCCTCGACTGATCGCCGACGCGCACGTACAGCCCCTGCGCGGGCACCGCGGCCGCGACGCGACGGCGCGGCACCTCGGGGATCGGTTTTGGTGGCCGCGGATGGCGGAGTCCGTCGGCGAATGGATCAACAACAACTGCATCATCTGCGCAATGGCAAAGAGTGGAAAGCCGCTGCGGCAAGGCTTGCTGCAGCAGCCGACATACACCGGTGATGGTTCGGCGTTGTCGATCGACTTGGTCGGGCCGCTGCCGGAGTCCGACGGACACGTCTACCTGCTGACGATGCTCGATCCGTTCTCGCACTTCCTGGTCATCGAAGCCGTCAATACCAAGCAAGACGCCGCCATCGTGGACGCTTTCATCAAGGGCATCGTGCTTCGCGGCTACC
>JBCDKH010000286.1 GCA_038746835.1 Planctomycetota bacterium
GACCTCGTCTGAGCGTCGGTGCAGAACCGCTGCAAGGTCCCTCGGCTGCGCTCGGGAGGACGGAGAGCAATGTCAGTCCCAGCTCAGCCGTAGGGCGACGACGCCGCGGGGCGGGAGGTCAAGGCGGACAAAGGCTTGACCGTTGGGAGCCTCTTCGATGAGGTAACGCTTCTCCTCTGGGTGAAACAGGTCGCGCATCTGCCAGCCGGGAGGGTTGAGGGACGCATCGACGCCGACGCAGAGCCCATCAGCCTCGCCTAGCGACGGGTTGGCGACGACGACGATCTCGGTGATGTCCAGCACCCGCGCGATGGCAAAAGCACCCTTGTGCATCGGGTCGCCGAAGTTGACGCCGTCGCCGCTGATGGGTCGGAGGTAGCTTCGGCCGTAGCGCAGCGTCGGCTCGCGTCGACGGACCTCGGCCGCGTGCGCGCAGAAGCGGTAGATTGGGTGCGTCTCGTCGAAGAAGCTCTGGCCGACCGTATCGAACGGGCCCCACTTGCCGCCGAACTTGGCCTCGCGGACGTGGGTGTCGGTCTCGGCACTGCCGCCGTCGAAGCCTTGCTCGGTGCCGTAGTACAAACACGGCACGCCCATGCCGGCCAGCAGGACGCCTGTCGCCATGATTGCCAAGCGCGGGTCGCCACCGGGGCGGTCGTAGCCGGGCTCGGTCTGCCCATACGTCCCGGCGAGCAGGCGGTGCCGGTCTCGGCCGCCTTGGTCGTGGTTTTCGAGGTAGCTCAGGAAGTACTGCCCGCTCAGGCCGAAGTCGCGGAAGTGACTGCGTCGCCAGTCCCACATGTCTTCCAGATGCGTCGCCGGCTGCTCGCCGAGCAAAATCGGGATGAGCCGGCGGTGGTATTCGAAGTCGATGACGGCATCGAGTCGCGGATAGTCGCCGGTCGAGTCGGGGTCGCTGTCCGGATCGTGCGTGCCGCCGGAGCCGCTGAGGATTTCGACGTTCGTGCCGATGTACCGACGCATCTCCTCGTCGCCGTCGGCCACCTCGCCGACCTGGAGGAAGTTCTTCTTGCCGATCGAGTAGGCGTATTCGCGGATCGCGTGGATGAAGTCGCTTGCGGCCGGGTGTCGGACGTGGCGTAGCGCGTCGATGCGGAAGCCATCGACGCCGGCGACGGCGATCCAGTACTTGTAGCAGTTGATGACGGCCGACAGCGTCTGGCGATCCTGGAGGTTGATCTTCTTGAGCGACATGAAGTCGCCGTCCTTCGCCTCGGCTGCCGTCGCGGCCATCGGGTCCATCGGCCCCTTGCGGACCCACGCGTCGAGTCGCTGAAGTTCCTTGGGCCAGACGCCTTCGTCGTGGGTCCACTCAGTCTCGAGCTTGTCGCCGCCGTCGTGCCAGCGGGCGATGTCGTAGACCCGGCCGTCGTCGTAGCAGACGTCGTAGTCGGGCTCGCCGTCGTCGCCGGCGTAGCTGAACAGGTCGGCCGCGTGGTCGATGACGACGTCGAGGATGACCCACATGCCCCGCCGATGCGCCTCGGCCACCATCTCCTGGAAGTCCTCGGTCGTGCCGAAGCGTGGATCGACCGCGAGGAAGTCCTGGATCGCGTAGCCGTGGTAGGTCTGCTCGTGCACTCGCTGCTTCAGCGGGCAACTGACCCAGACGGCGTTCGCCCCGAGCCGATTGATGTAGTCGAGCCGCCGCGTCAGGCCTTTGAGCGTGCCGCCCTGGAAGTGCCACCCTTGCGCCTCGTCCCGGCCGCGCTGGACGGTTGCTTCGTCATACGACGGGTGATCGACGCCATCGTCGAAGCGATCGAGGACGACCTGGTAGACGACCACATCCCGCCAGTCCTCCGGCGACGCGAAGCACTCAGACCGCGGCTGGAAATCGAGCCCGAAGGCGGAGTCGGGTGAGGCTTCGAGCATTCGACGCCAGCGTAGCGCGGATGCCGAGGTCGGCTCATGCTGCTGCGGCGGCTGCGGCGGCAACTCTTTTGGTCCGCGTCGGCTTCTTTCGAGTCACTTTCGACTTGGGCAACTTCGGAGCGAGATAGCGGCCTGTGTGGCTCTCTTCGAGCTTCGCGACTTGCTCGGGCGTGCCCTGGGCGACGACCGTGCCGCCGCCGGAGCCGCCTCCGGGGCCCATGTCGATGAGCCAGTCGGCGCACTTGATAACGTCGAGGTTGTGCTCGATGACGAGGACCGTGTTGCCGTGGTCGCAGAGGCGTTGCAGGACGCCGAGCAGCTTGCGGATGTCTTCGAAGTGCAGGCCGGTGGTCGGCTCGTCGAGAACGAAGAACGTGTGGCCGGTCGGGTTCTTGCCGAGCTCGCTGGCGAGCTTGACGCGCTGAGCCTCGCCACCGGAGAGCTGCGTCGAGGGTTGACCGAGCTTCAGGTAGCCCAGGCCGACGTCGTAGAGCGCCTTGGTCATCCGCCAGATGCTCGGGATGTTGGCGAAGAAGTCCTTGGCCTCTTCAACCGTCATATCGAGCACGTCGGCGATCGTCTTGCCGCGATAGTGGACCTGGAGCGTCTCGGGGTTGTATCGCTTGCCTTTGCAGGCTTCGCACTCGACGTAAACGTCGGGCAGGAAGTGCATTTCGATGAGCTTCGTGCCCTGGCCCTGGCACGACTCACACCGGCCGCCCTTGACGTTGAAGCTGAATCGGCCCGGCTTGTAGCCGCGGAGCTTGCTCTCACGCGTCTGCGAAAAGAGCTTGCGAATCTCGTCGAAACAGCCGGTGTACGTCGCCGGGTTGGAACGTGGCGTTCGGCCGATGGGTGACTGGTCGATCTCGATGATCTTGTCGATCTTGCCCATGCCGTTCAGCGCCTTGTGCTTTCCGGGCTTGGTGCGTGATCCGTAGATCTTCCGCTTCATCGCGGGCAGCAGCGTCTGGTTAACCAGCGTGCTTTTGCCACTGCCTGAGACCCCGGTGACACAGACGAAGCCGCCGAGCGGGAACTTGACGCTGACGTTCTTGAGATTGTTCTCGCTGGCCCCCTTGATCTCGATCCCGTTCTTTTTCGCATCTAGCTTGCGCCGCTCCGTCGGCAGATCGATGGTCTCGAC
>JBCDKH010000287.1 GCA_038746835.1 Planctomycetota bacterium
CGCCAGCGTCTGAATCCGCATCCTGAGCGGCCCTTCGACATCGGCTTCGGGCCCCGGCACCTGCTTCAAGATCGCCTCGAAGATCGGCCGAATGTCCTCGCCCTTCTTGTCCACCTCGTCACTCGCCCAACCATCCCGCCCGCTGGCGTAGAGCACCGGGAAGTCGAGCTGATCGTCGTGCGCATCCAGCTCGACGAAGAGGTCGAAGATCTCGTTGAGCACCTCGTCCGGCCGCTTGTCCGGCCGGTCGATTTTGTTGATGACGACGATCGGCTTGAGCCCCAACCCCAACGCCTTACCCAACACGAAACGCGTCTGCGGCATCGGCCCCTCCGCCGCGTCCACCAGCAGGAAACACCCGTCCGCCATGCTGAGCACCCGCTCGACCTCCCCGCCAAAGTCCGCGTGCCCCGGCGTGTCGATCAGGTTGATCTTGGTCTCGTTCCCGTCTTCACCCCGGTAGGTAATCGCCACGTTCTTCGAGAGGATCGTGATCCCCCGCTCCCGCTCCAGCGGGTTCGAGTCCATGATCAGGTCGTCCGAGAGCTGCGTATCGCGAAAGTTCCCACTCTGGCGCAGCAGTGCATCGACGAGGGTCGTCTTCCCATGGTCGACGTGGGCGATGATAGCGACATTCCGCAGATCGTCGCGGCGAGGGGCAGTAGCGGCAGACATTGGTGCGGCAGGGTAGGTCGCGCGTCCGGCGATGGCAGTGCCGTGAAGGTTGCCGGTGCTGTTGACTGCTAACATCCACGATCATGTCGGGATCGGGGAACAACAAGCTGCGGGAAACGACCGTCAACTGCCTCGGAGACCTTGCCGGCAGCGTGGGTGCGAGCGGACTGTCCGCCGGGCTAGCTACGTTGATCGCCGGCTCCTGGGTTGTCCCGCCAGCTGGGGCCGTCCTGTCGACCGCTGGGCTGCTAAGCATCTTTCTCGGCCTTCGCCTCAAGAAGAGTCGTGCCGAAGCCGTCGACCAAGCGGCGCTTGAGGCAGAAATCAAGACGCTCTTCGACAAAAGCCTCGCAAACGACGCCGCCGACTCGAAGATGCTGACGGACGTCTACGTCGGCCTGCAGGTCAAAACGCGTGACCTTCGCGATCGACTCGTCTTCCTGCAGGACACGCTCGAAGAGGTTCGAATAGTCGGGAACGACACCAACGAACGGGTGCGGGTCATCGAGGAAGCACTCGACGCGCATCCCGCGATGACGCAGACGCTTGAACGTCTCATCGTCCGACGGTTCGACGAGCTGGACGAATCGCTCAAACGGCAAGCCGGCACGCTCAACAAGATCAAAGACCTGCTCGTCGGCACGCCCCAGCTCAGGCTGCCCGTTTACAACATGCCGGAGTCATCGGATCGGATTGCAGGCACGCGGTACACGCACCGGGCGAACCGGTTCGTCGGGCGTGAGGTCGAAACCCAGAAGCTTCGCGAATGGCTTAAGGATCGTGCCCCCGACCGTCCACGTTTTCGTTGGGCGCTCCTCCTTGCCGGAGGCGGTGCGGGCAAGAGCCGGTTCGGGCTGGAGATGTGCCTCGACCACGAAGCCAGCTGGGACGTCGGGTTCCTTGAGCCAGAATCGCTCACCCGCGTCGACTGGACGGCGTGGCAGCCCGACGAGCCCACGTTCATCGTCTTCGACTACGTGGTCGCAGCGGCAAAGCAACTCGGCACGGTCCTTACCCAGCTTCGAGGAAGAACCGACCTCGCCCACCCAGTTCGACTCCTGCTCCTCGAACGCGAGACCGACCAAGCCTGGCAACACACGACGTGGGGTCGGGACCTTCTGCCGGAAGCAGCCAGCAGTGAACAGAGCAAGAAGTGCTACGACGTCCTCGATCCGCTCGCTGACGATGCGACGAGTAGCGGCGGCCTTTTGTCTGCCAGCGGAATTCGTCCCCTCGGCGACGACCACCTCTGGGGCCTCGTCGAAGAGACTTTCCACCGGTATCACGATGGAGGCGGCACGCTTCCCGATCGCGAAGCGTCGCTGGGCCGACTGCGGGAGCTCGACGGCCGGACTCGCTCGCTCTACGCCATTCTGCTCGGCGTCTATCTCGCCGAGCAGCCCGACGCGTCGCACACCGAGTGGACCATCAAGGATCTGTTGGACGCAGTCGTACGTCGCGAACGTGACAAGTTCTGGGCCCCCCTGCTCGCGCCCGGCGGGAGCTACCAGCGTCACAACGTCCACGAGCGGCTCGTCGCCCTCGCGACACTTTGCTACGGACTCGTCCAGACCGAAGAAATTGACCAACTTAAGGAAGCTCGCTCCGCCAGCATGTTCGCGGCACTCGACGCCGACCCGATCAACGTTGTCAGCAGACACAGCTCGATGGTCGGCCAGCCACCGTCCGGCCCGATCGGCCTGCACCCACTCACGCCTGATCCCGTCGGCGAGTACTT
Organism: Planctomycetota bacterium; assembly: GCA_038746835.1. Classification (NCBI taxonomy): domain Bacteria; kingdom Pseudomonadati; phylum Planctomycetota; species Planctomycetota bacterium. The sequence continues at coordinate 2,414 of JBCDKH010000287.1, forward strand.
CCTGCTCACATTGCTGGAAGACCCGCACTTTTCCCCGTCGGGTCGCACTGCGTTGATCCGCCTGGCATGGCAGCTCGATCCGATCGCGACGTTGGCCGTGATCGACCGCATGCTGCGCGACTTCCCCGACGACGTCGAAAACGGGCCACTCCTTCGATGCCAACCGAGCGACCCACGGGCGAACGTGACCTATGCGATGCTGCAGGTCCAAGTCTCAGGTCGAGACAGAAAGCCGACGCCGGAGTTCATCGCGGCTTGTGAAGCGTCGTTGCAGGAGCTTCGCATGCTCGCTGTCGCGGATCCCAGCCCGGAGATCAGCAATCAGCTCGCCAAGGGGCTCGTCAACCTCACCAACCACGTCGGCGAGGTCGGCCGTACCGACCCGGCGCGGCTCGACGAAGCCATGGGCCTCCTCCAGGAACTGCGGGAACTGCGACGCAACGACGACGTCCCCGTCATCCGCGAACAGCTCGCCATGGGGCTCGTCAACCTCACCAGCCACGTCGGCGAGGTCGGCCGTACCGACCCGACGCGGCTCGACGAAGCCATGGGCCTCCTCCAGGAACTGCGGGAACTGCGACGCAACGACGACGTCCCCG
>JBCDKH010000288.1 GCA_038746835.1 Planctomycetota bacterium
CAGCCGTTTGTGCGAACCTTCCGTGGTGCCGAGGCGTCTCATCGGGTAAGCTTCTATAAGACCACGCGTTATGTCTGACACACCCGCCTTTACCGAACCGCTCGAAGCCCGCCGACTCCTCGTGGTCGGCCCATCAGAGGTCTTCCTCACCGACGGCCAGCTCGAGTTCGGCGATTCGATGACGGTTCCGGAGGTTCGGGCATTTCTGCAAGACCAGGGCAGCTACTTCCGCGTGCCGCGATTGGACGTCGACGGCAGCACGTTCGATCTGGCTCAGGTCGTCGTGGACGCCGGACTTCAGTACGACATCAACCCTCAGGTGCTCCTGACGACCTTGCAGAAGGAGCACTCCGGCATCACGCGGACAACCCGGCCGACCGAGAGCCAGATGGCATTCCTGATGGGGAGCGGAACGCCATCCACCGCTCGGCTGCAATTCTTCGATGCCGCCGAACGCAAGCGTGCTTACCTCACCGAGCTTGATACGACTGGTTTTACCCGAAGTGGCTGGCAGGTCGGCGTCGCCAAGCAGACGCAGGACAACATCTTTGTCGCGCCCGCCAATCGCGCAACAGCCGGTCAGTTCACGTACACGCCGTTTGCGGGCGTGCAGTGGGGCGGGAGCCTGTCGCAGGTCGGTGGCGTCTGGCTCTTTGCGAATTGGTGGGAACAGTTCGGCTTCAACGATCGCGCCGGACCCGAAGCGACGCTCGGCTTCAACGTCGATGGTGCTGATGGCCCGATTCTGACGGTCGAGTTTGACGAACGGGTTGTCGGCCTGTCCGCCGGGGACATGCAGCTGTTCACGACCACCGGTGGCTTCTTAGGGTTCAGCCCGGGCATCGAGCTCGGGTCCGACGGCAAGACTGCCACCTTCGACATTCCCGACTTCCTCCCGCCGGGAACGTACATCGCTCAGCTTCCGGCGCGTGCAGTGACTGACGGTGCGCTGAATGTCTTCGAGACCTCGACGACTTTGACCTTCGATCTCCTCCCCGGCGATGCCAATCAGGATCGCCGGGTCGACCTCGTCGACTTCGGCATCTTCCGCAGCAACTTCGGAGAGACCGGCCTCTTCAGCGACGGCGACTTCAACTACGACGGTCAGATCACCCTCGCCGACTTCGGCATCTTGCGCGGCAACTTTGGCGTTAACCTCGGCTCGTCCTCGGTGTCGCTCTTCGCCGACGACGAGGTGTAGCACAAGTCTGTGGCTTGCGACCGAGGGTTAGCCGTCCGCGTGAGCGGGCGATTCCGTCCCACAGAGCGCCCGCTCACGCGGTCGGCTATGTGCTCTTAGCTTCAGCGCTGAAACGAAGCGCTCGCACGGTTCAACTCGTACCGAGCCACAACACGTACCCCCATTCACCCGCAAACACAGTCCAGAGCCTCTGCTACGCCCACTCGGACTCCGCTGCGACATTGCGTCGGACTGCTTTGTCGTAGTCGGTCTTGCAGTCGGACCCGGAATCGATACGGTCCTGCGACCTGTTCTTGTCCTGTCCCCCTTTGCAGAGTTGACTCATGGTGCCTGCTGCTTCGCTTCGTACACCCCAGTCGTGCTTCGAGACGCTTGAGCGTCGTCGTCTGTTGTCCGCCGCCACGCGTGTGGTCGAGTACGACCTGATCGCAGGAACCCAAGAGGTGCTCGACGAGGGCGTTCGCATCAACGCGGATGACTCCGCTGCGCTCGATGCGAGCCTTCGGGCCGAAGGATTCGAGGGTGGTCTCGATGCGCTGCTGGCCTCGTTCGGCTCGCCGGACGACTTCACGGACATGGTCGATTCGCTCCTCGCGGGCGACGTGCACACCGGCATGAGCCCGACGGGCGACCGTGTCGACTTCAACGATCCGACGCTCTACGACGTCAAGGACTTCGACCGCAGTGTCAGCGGCGCTGACAACCGTGTCCGCGTGACTGACACGACGCAGTTCCCCTTCAGTGCCGTCGGCCGACTCGCCACGGGCTGCAGTGGTGCCATGATCGGCCCGTACCACTTCCTCACGGCCGGCCACTGCGTTCTCGACTTCGCTGGTAACCCCGACCCGCTGAGCTCGCTAGGCGTTTCGCTCGGCCGCGACGGCGCAGACCGACCCTTCGGCGAGGCCGAGGCGACCTTCGTTCGCACCTATTCCGAATTTGCACAGGGCAACCAATGGGAGCACGACTGGGCAGTCATCACGCTCGACCGCTCCATCGGCAACTACGCCGGCTACTTCGGCTACCGGCACTACGAGGGCAACGACGCCCTGGCCGGCAAGCCGGTCACCATCCTGCAGTACCCGGGCGACAAGCCGACCGGCACCCAGTGGCGGGCGGACGGCGTCATCGCTTCGCAGGCACAGGTCAACGCGTGGCGGACGGGCTCCGACTACTCGACCGAGCTCAAGACGTTTTACAACGGCACGCTAGACACGGCAGGCGGCTCCAGCGGCTCCAGCGTCTGGGAGCAACTGCCCGGCGATGAGGTGCCGCAGGTTCTTGCGGTCCACGGCTACGGCTTCCCGTCGTCGCAGCCCAACGGCTTCAACTCGGCGTCGCGGCTGGACACACGCAAGATCACCGACATCGGCCTGTGGAAGCTCGCAGACGACGCGGCACGTCCGCCTGTCGACTTCGCCGACCTCACTGTCAGCGCGACGGGCAGCGAGTTGACGCTCCCCGTCGGCGGACAGTTCACGCTTTCTGGGGCGATTCGTAACACCGGCACCGCCATCGCGAGCGACGTCGAGTACAGCGTCTACGCGTCCACCGACGACATCCTCGGCAACAGCGACGACATCCTGCTCGCCCAGGGCACGCTCGACGAGGTCGTCCCGTACGCCGCGGACCAGTCGGCTGGCATCATCGGCCGCTTGCCTTCGGGCATGGCCGACGGCCTCTACTCGGTCGGCTACGTCGTCGATGCCGGCGACGCGATCGACGAGATCAGCGAGACCAACAACTCCGCCTTTGCC
>JBCDKH010000289.1 GCA_038746835.1 Planctomycetota bacterium
CGCCCGGGCTGGACGTGCCGAAGTTGGCCCGCAGGATGCCGAAGTCGGCCAGGTCGACCACGTCGTCTTCGTTGAAGTCGCCGTCCTGAAAGCGTGGGTTGTCGGTCCGGCCGAAGTTGGCTCGGAGGATGCCAAAGTCGGCCAGGTCGACGTCGAGGTCGAAGTCGGCATCGCCGCCGGTTTTGTTGAAGTCGATGCGGGTGACGTTGCCGTTGAACGTGGCGACGTAGAGCTCGCCGTCGGCGTCTTCGCCGAAGCTGGCGAGCTGGAACTGCGGTGCACCGAATGGGAAGACGAAGCTGGTGATGTCTTCCACCGGAAGGTCGATGTCTTCCAGGTTGCTGAAGTCGCCCAACGAGTCGAGGTCAGCGGCACCGGCGACGTCGAGGGCGAAGACGCGGCCGGACACGAAGTCGCCGAAGATGTACTTGCCCTGGAAGTTCGGGCCGAGGTCTTCGCCGCGGTAGACGTAGCCGCCGGTGATGCTTCGGCCGAGGACGGGTCGCAGGCCGGTGCCGGGGGTACCGGCAGCGGCGGAATCGGAATCGTGGGCGTAGTCGAAGATCGGGTCGGCATTGTCGGTCGGCTTGGGTCCGCCGACGCCGCCGGTGGGTGTGGCGATGTAGCCCTCGCGAGGCCGCCAGCCGAAGTTGTATCCGACTTCGCCGGCAGGAAGCATGTTGACCTCTTCGCGTCGATTTTGGCCGACGTCGCCGATGTAGAGGTCGCCGGTCTCTCGGTCGAAGCTGGCGCGGTATCCGTTGCGCAGGCCCCACGCGACGATGGCCTCGTCGCCGTCGTCGCTACCGACGAACGGGTTGTCGGCGGGAATGGACGCGTTGCGGAAGAAGCCTGTGCCGGCGACGTCGTATCGCAGCATGGCCCCGAGGCGGTTGTTGGTGTCTTGCCCGTTGCCGATGCCGGGCGTGTGACCGGTGCCGAGATCGTTGCTCGAGCCGCCATCACCGATGGACCAGTAGAGCGTCTCATCGACCGGATTGAAGCCGAGCCAGCCGGCATTGTGATTGGACTGCGGCTGCGCGACCTGGGCGAGGATCTTGCTGCTCGTGTCGGCGACGAGCGGATCTGACGACGAACGCTGGTAGCGGGCCAAGACGCTGGTGCCGCTGGTGTTGGTGTAGCTGATATAGAACTCGCCGCTGGTCGCGTAGTCGGGTGCGAAGGCCATGCCCAGCAGGCCTCGTTCGTTGACGTCGCTGGTGATCCCGGTGATGTCGAGGAAGGTGCCGAGCGACTGGCCGGTGTTGGCGTCGATGGTCTTGATGCGCCCGGCCTTTTCGACGACGTACAGAACGGACGAGTCATCCGGCGTCGACGTGACGAACAACGGCTGGACGAACCCCGACGCGACCGTCGAACCAGTCAGCTGGGCCGACGCGGACCCCGCCGCGAGCAAGAGACTGGAAGTGACAGCGGCATGCAGTACGGCACGTGACATGCCGACAGGTTATGGCTGACCGCGTCGCACGACTGCGCCCGTTCGCCTTGTCAAGAGCAGCGTGCTGAGGCTCAGGATGGTCGTCGGCTCCGGCACCACTGAAGCGTGCCACGCGTCGAGCAGTGCTGCTTCGGCCTGTCCGAAGTTGGCTCGCAAGATCGCGAAATCACTGAGATCGACGTCGGTATCGCCGTCCAGGTCGCCTTCGACGAATCGGCCAGGAAACGTCCCGAACGATGCACGCAGAATGCCGAAGTCTGCAAGATCGACGTCGCCATCACGATCAGCGTCACCGGCACGATCGGGCGCGGCATTGATGACGTCGGCGCTGAACGCTCGAAGCGCGTCCGTCAGATCGTCGACGGCCTGGTACGAGTTGTCGATCAGGAAGATGCCGTAGTACTCGTTCTCGATATCGATCCAGGGAACGGCTCCGAAGGCGCCGGGGCTGGAGAACTCCACGGGCTGGCCGGCGTCGTTGCGCCGTTCGATCCACGTGCCAAGGCCGTAGCCGTCGAAGACGTCGACGCCGCCCGGCACGAAGCCGATCGCGACGTCACCGGACTGGTCAGCGAGGATCTCGTCGACGGCCTGTTGCGAGAGGAGACGCTCTCCGTCGTGCATGCCGCCGTTGCCGAGGAGGGCGAGCAGGCGTGCGTAGTCGTCGATGCTGGCTGCCGCACCGCCGGCGATGCGCGGGTTGGTCGGGCCGCCGATGCCGTCCCAGGAGAGGCTGGTCATGCCGAGTAGATTGGCGAGGCGTTCGTCGAACAGGTCGACCCAGCTCTCGCCGCTGACCACTTCCGCCACTCGGCCTGCGACGTGCATCGACACGCCGCCGTAGCTGAAGGTCGAGCCCGGGTCGCTCGTCATCAGGAACGGACTCGCGGCAATGTTGGAAACCGCCTGAGCCAGCGTGACATCCTGCCGGCCGACCCACTGGCTTTGCCCGGCCATGCCGCTGGTGTGGCTGAAGAGCTGGCGGACGGTGGTGTCGCCCCGGCCGTCGTCGAAGCCAGCGAACTCCGGCAGGATCGTCGAAAGCGGGGCGTCGAGGTTCAGCAGCTCTTCGTCCGCGAGGTCGGCGAGAAGTGTGCCCGACAGCCACTTCGTCGCCGACGCGATTCGAATGGATGTCGAGCGGTCGTAGGTGCCCCAGTACTGCTCGTGAACGATCGTGCCGTCGAATCCGGCAATGAGCAGCCCCGCCCCCGGCGCCTGCGGCCGAGCCGCGAGGAAGGCATCGATCGGATCGGTCACGGGCGAGAAGTCGACCTGCGCCCGAGCCGAACCGACGACGAGACCTGATGCAGCAACGGTCGCAACAAAGAGCTTCACCTTCATGCAACGCCCTCTGTGAACAGAGTATTGCAAGTAACACAATTTGTTGTAGGAACAGATGAGAAGCCGTGGGTTGAGCGAAGCGATGCCCCGGAGCGACGTCCAACAGGTCACGCTCCGGGGCATCGCTTCGCTCAA
>JBCDKH010000290.1 GCA_038746835.1 Planctomycetota bacterium
CCCGATCCAGACGCTGCAGGGGCGAATCGCGCAGACCAGCTCCGTCCAGATCGCCCTGACGAGCTTCTCGACGCGGCTCAACGCGCTCAAGAACTTCGGCACCGACCTTCGCAAGCCCAGCACCTTCGAGGCGGTCACCGCTGCCAGCACGAACGAGCAGGTCGTCGGCGTCTCGGCCTCAATCGGCGCGCCAGAAGGCCGGTACGCCGTCAACGTCCGCTCGCTGGTGCAGACCCAGCAGTCGATCACCAGCGGCTTCGCGAGCCGCGACTCGGTGCTCACGGCCGGCACGTTGACGCTGGAGGTCGGCGACAACTCGCTGCTCCGCGAGACGCAGCTTTCGGAGCTCAACGACGGCCTAGGCGTCACGCCGGGCAAGTTCCGCGTGACCGACCGCGCGGGCAACGCGACGATCTTCGACACCGCTCAGTACGCCACGCTCGACGACCTGGCCGACGCGATCAACTTTGACCTCGAGATTGACGTGACCGCCGACGTCGAGCGCGGGGCGCTGGTCCTGCGCGACCAGACCGGCGGCTCAGGAACCCTCCGAGTCCGCGACCTCGGCGACGGCACCGCAGCGGCCGATCTCGGCATCACCGAAGAGACCCGCAGCTCTGCCACCAGCTCCGAAATCGTCGGCGGCGGTGGAAAGTCGCTGACCGTCACGGACGGCGAGGTCGTCAACGCCGCAAGGGCACTGGACATCACCACGCTTAACGGCGGCAGCCCCTGGCCGGACGGGCCGGCGGAAGAGCTGAACGTCGAGCTGCGTGACGGCTCGACCTTCGACGTCTTTACCGGCAGCGTCTCCACCATCGGCGACCTCGTCGACGCGTTCAACTCCGCAGCCGGCGGACGCGCGGTCATGTCGCTCAACGCCGACACCGGCCAAATCGTCATCGACGACCAGACAACCGGCGTCGGCCAGTTCGAGATCAGCAATGCCAACTCGGCCAACGTCGCAACGCTGCTCGGCATCGATCAGCAACTCGCCGTCGGCCAGTCCACGATCACGGCCACCAACGTCGCCTTCGACGGCGCGGCCATCCGGACCGATCTGCTCGCGACCAAGGTCGACGCTCTGGACGACCCGAACCGCGCGGGCAGCGCCCTGACGGGCGGTCTGCGTGGCGGAGCCGGCATCTCCGCGGGCACGTTCACGATCACGGATCGCGACGGCAACTCCGCCTCAATCGACGCGACCACGCCGTGGCTCGACGACATCCTCGAAGACATCAATGAGAGCGGCATCGGCGTCAACGCCCGACTCAACGACGCCGGCACCGGCATCGTCCTGGAAGACACGACAGGCGGCACCGGAACGCTCACGATCGCCGACACGTCTGGCACCGCCGCCGCCGATTTGAACATCGCCGGCTCGTACGTCGTCGCGGACGGCAATGTCGTCGACAGCGGCAACCTGCAGCAGGCCTTCGTCGACGAGACCGCCCTCCTGGCGACCTACGACCTCGGCGACGACATCGGCACCGGCACCATCCAGTTCACCGACTCGGCCGGCGCGACCGCGGACCTTGACCTCTCCGTCGGCATCTTCGAAGACCTGGGCGACGTCATCGACGCCGTCAACGGCCTGGGCATCGGCATCTCGGCTCGGCTCAACGACAACGGTGACGGCCTGCTCATCGAAGACACCGCCGGCGGCACCGGACCGCTGGTCATCGAGGACAGCGAAGGCACGTCGGCCGAGGCACTGCGGATCGCGGGCAGCTTCGACGCAGGTCAGGCGGACGGCTCCTTCGAAGTCAAGATCGAAGTCGAGGCTGGCGACACGCTCGAAGACGTTCGCGACAAAATCAACCAGCTCGGCTACGGCGTGCGGGCCGAACTCGTCAGCGACGGCGACCCCGACAACCCGTGGCGGCTCTCTCTGACCGCACGCGACAGCGGCACGGCCGGCGCGTTCAGCTTCGACGGCGGCGACACCGGACTGAGTGCGCGTTCGATCGTCGAAGCCAGCGACGCCGTCGTCTTCGTCGGCGGCGGTGACGGCCAGCCACCTCTGACGGTCACTTCGACCTCAAACACGATCGAAAACGTCCTGCCGGGCGTCACGCTCGACCTTCGTTCCACCACGGCCGGCGAGAGCGTCGAGATCAGCGTCGTTTCCGATCAGGACGGGCTCCTCGAAGACGTCAATGGCATGATCACCGCGTTCAACGCGCTTCGCGACGAGATCGACGAGAACTCCGGCTACAACGAGGAGACTGACCAACGCGGCCGCCTCCTCGGCGAGCCGAGCGTCAGCAGGGCCGAAGCGGTCGTCTATGGCCTGGTCAGTCGCGTCTACAACCCGGGCGAGGCGCAGTACCGCATCCTCGCCGACGTCGGCATTCGGCTCGGCGAAGGGGCGAAGCTCGAGCTGGACGAAGAGAAGTTCCGAGCGGCTTTGGCAGACGATCCCGACGCGGTCGCGAGCCTGTTCACAGCCACCGATGAGGACGGCGTCGGCACGGGCTTCGGCCACCAGCTGCAGAATGCCATCGGCGAGCTGACCGATCCAGTAGACGGCACCGTCACCCGCGCAGGCGAAGTGCTCGAAGAACGCGTCGCCGCCTTCGAAGAGCAGATCGCCGCGATCGAAGAGCAGGTGCTCGTCAAAGAAGCCCGGTTGCAGCAGCAATTCCTCGACATGGAGCTGGCCCTGGGCGAGCTGCAATTCCAGCAGCAGCAGCTCTCAGCGATTCCGACGTTCCAGCCGGTCCAGAACAACAACGACGGCAACTAGCACGGATTTTTAGTCGAGCGTTCTTGTCTGAGAACGAGCCCCGAGCGTTGGGGCACGGGTGCCCACGCCCGCCCCGCCCCCCCGCGCCACCCCGGGGGGCCGCTCCCAGCGGGCGGTTTGGGCTAACAACTACTACAACAC
>JBCDKH010000291.1 GCA_038746835.1 Planctomycetota bacterium
ACGGGCACCGTCATCGATCGCCCTGCCACCCTGCTGGCTCCGATCGAGCCGACGGACATCCTGTGCATCGGGCTCAACTACGCCGAGCACGCCAAGGAGACCAACAGCACGCCGCCGGAGCACCCGATGCTGTTCATCAAAAGCTCCAACGCGCTCGCCGGCCCCGATGCCGAGGTGACGCTGCCCGGCAACAGCACAAAGGTCGACTACGAGGCGGAGCTGGCTGTGGTCATCGGTCGCGACGCGAAAGACGTCAGCGAAGACGACGCGCTCGGTTACGTCCTCGGCTACACGATCGCCAACGACGTCTCCGCCCGCGACTGGCAAAAGGACGAGCACCTCAACGGCGGCCAGTTCGCCCGCGGTAAGAGCTTCGACGGTTTCTGCCCCCTCGGCCCCGCGATCGTCACCGCCGATGACATCGACGATCCGCAGTCGCTCGACATCTCGATCACGCTCAACGGCCAGACGATGCAACAGTCGAACACAAGCGACATGATCTTCAGCGTTCGCCAGATCGTCGCTTCGCTCAGCCGAACGATGACGGTGCGCGCCGGCTCGATCATCCTCACCGGCACGCCCAGCGGCGTCGGCGTCGCTCGCGATCCGCAGGTTTTCCTGAAGCCCGGCGACGAGACTGTCGTCCAGATCGACAAGCTCGGCTCGCTCACGACGCGATTCGTCTGAGCGAAATCCGTCATCCCGAGCGAGCATAGCGAGTCGAGGGACCTCGCCCGAAACCGCACTCCGAACAGGCGAGGTCCCTCGGCTTCGCTCGGGATGACGGATTAGCCAGCGAGCGTCACGCGACGCGTCGGGCCGGCATCGGCTTGAAGTCGCGCAGCCGTCCCAGCGCCGCCAAACCGCGCGAGAGTGGCCGGTCGGCGAGCGAGCGCTCCGCATGCCGACGACGCCAGCGCCGGCCCACGTGCCAGCGCCACATCGTGTTGACCGCGACGTACGTCGCCGATGCCGAGATGATGCCCAGGATCACGCCGCCCACGTAGATCGGGTAGAGCTGCGGCAGGTTCTCGAAAAGGAACTGACCCGTCACGACGAAACCGTCGATCAGCCCCGCGTCCATCGCTTCGCTCACGAGCGTGCCGAATCCGTCGACGCGTTCGGCGGGCGTGAGCGGCAGGCCGACCTCGTACGCGAGCCAAAAGCACGGCACCCACGTCAGCGGGTTGCTGACCCACGTGAAGGCCATCGCGATCGGGACGTTGCCCTTGCCCCAGACGGACATCAAGAACGCCCCAACGGTCTGCACTGGCGCACAGATCCACGCCCAGAACACCCCGCTGGCCGCACCGATGGCGGCCGAGTGTCGATTGACGTGCCACAGCCGCGGGTGCAGCAGCAGCGAACCGAACAGCGACAGCAGCGGGTTTCCCCCGTTGATGGCCCGTTTGACGGGAATCAGCTGGCGGAAGATACGTCGTGCCATCGCAGTGTCTCGTCGCCCTCCATGCCAACCTGCACGTCCCAACTACGCATCGGTTTTCCGCTCCTGACACGTTATGTCGCAGACGGTCCCATAGCGCTCGCGTGTGGTACGACCACGACGCGCGTTTGGTTGCAACGTGGCAACAAGTGGACACGTCATCGGGCGACGGTCGTCGGGAAACCTTTAGCCGCCCGCGTCAGCGGGCGCTCACCACGAACAGACGCGCCCGCTCACGCGGGCGGCTACGTCTCACAGATGGATCGCGCGCGACACACTCTTTTGGATCGCATTCATCGAAAGCTCTACGACGCTTTCCCGATCTCGCGAACCTGAACCTGCTGAAGCAGACGCTGCGCAACTGCGGGGTCCAGGTGACCCGCCGACGCGGTGGCGGCGTTGGCGGCGCCGCAGGCTGAGGCGAACCGGCACGCCTCGGGCACGTCAACGTCCTCGCTCAACCCCGCCGCCAGGCCGGCCGCGAAGGCGTCGCCGCTACCGATCGGACTCACCGCCTCGACGTGCGGCGTGGAGATGTCCCAGAACCGCACGCGACCCTCCTGCTCGCCACACAGCGTCGACCCGTCTCGGCCGCGTGTGCAGACGACCCAGCTCGCCCCGCGCTGCCGAAGCTGGTCCATCGCCTCGTGCAGCGCTGACTGCGAATCGACCGGGCGGCCGACCGTATTCGACAGCTCGCGACGGTTCGGCTTCACCACCGTCGGCCCGGCCTCCAGCGCGACGCTGAGCGGCGCACGGCGCGCGTCGAGCACCACCGGCACGTCCGCACCCTTGGCCAGCATCACCGCACGCAGATACAGGTCCTCGTCAAGGCCCGGCGTCAGCTTGCCGGAGATGACGAGGACCGATGTCTGCTTGAGCAGCTCGCCCAGGCGATTGAGCATCTGCTCGCCGACGTCGCGATCGAGCGGTGCGGGCTCTTCGACGAGCTCGGTCGTTTCGCGGCGTCGGCGATCGACGACGGAAATGCACTGCCGCGTCGGCGGCGCGACGTCGATCGCCTCCAGTGCCACGCCGGTCGTCGCGACGTCTTCGCGGTACGCCTGGCCTCGGTGTCCACCCAGCGGCACGAGCAATCGGACGTCGCGTCCGATGTGGCGCAGCACGCGGGCCGCGTTCATGGGTTTGCCGCTGGCGAAGTCGTGGACGCTGGTCGTTCGGTTGACGTCCCCCGCCACAACGCCGCCGTCGAAGATCATCGTCCTCTGAAGCGTGGGCGACGTTCCGAAGCAGAGGATCATGGGCGAAAACTAACAGAAGTTTCACGATCCGGGCAAGGTGCAGCAGCGGGTAGACGCGATGTCGCACGCAGCGCCACGAAGAAAAGCGGAAAAGAGCCTTGTGGTAGCTGCGGGGCTACGGCCCGCAGTCTGACGCATGTTGAGCGACCGCCAGACTGCGGGCCGTAGC
>JBCDKH010000292.1 GCA_038746835.1 Planctomycetota bacterium
CCTTGTTGTGGTGCTGCCTTTACGTACGCGATTGCTTGGTTTGCTACTCGCAGCATCGGCGGCTCTTCTCTCTTGGCGGCTTCTCGCAACGGTGACCACCGATACCGGTCACGCAGCGATTGGCCATCGGACTCTTGGTCATGAGAGAGGAACCGAGATGCGCAGAACCCGTCCAGGCGACAGAGCACCGAACACAAGAACCAGGCGACGCCTAGGCATCGAGGGCCTTGAGCCCCGCCAGATGCTCGCCTGCGACCCGCTGCTCGGCGACTTCAACGGCGACAACGCCGTCAACGCCGCGGACTATACCGTATGGCGAGACGCGCTCGCTTCCGAAGTCGCTCCCATGACCGGGGCCGATCACAGCGGCGACGGAGTGGTTGGCGTCGAAGACTACGAGATCTGGCGGTCGAACTTTGGAGCTACCGCGACTCCGATGGACCACCCTGGCCATGGTGACCCCGGGCACGGATCGCCTCACTCCCCAAGCCCGGCGCTCATGGCCTTGGTGCCAGACGATCAAGCCACGAACACCGTCGTCGCCAACGGTTTGTGGTCGAACCCCAACGTCTGGTCCAATCAGACGCTGCCGACCGACGGGGCTCGGATCGTTATTCCACACGACTACACCGTGACCGTCGACTCGGAGATCACCGAGGAGTTCAAGACCATCCGAATCGACGGCACGCTCAACTTCGCGACGGACCGCGACACCGAGCTACGCGTCGACACGCTCGTCAGCACGAGGACGGGTGAACTGCGGATCGGTGACGCGTGCAATCCCGTCGAGGCGGACCACACCGCGACGATTGTGTTCGCTGATGACGGCGCGATCGATCGGACCTGGGACCCGAATCTGCTGAGCCGCGGAGCGCTCTTGCATGGCAAGACCACGATCCACGGAGCGGAGAAGACGGCTTTCCTACCGCTCGCCGCAGGGGGAGTCGCTGCGGGGACGATGCAGATCACGCTCGCTTCGCCACCGACCGGCTGGCGAGTCGGCGACCAGATCACCATCGCAGGAGTCGATCCGAACGACCCGGCGAGTGACGAAGTGGTGACGATCGCCGGCATCGACGGCTCCACGATCACTCTCGGCACCGAATTGGTCCGCGACCACATCCCGCCGCGGGCCGACCTGGAGGTGCACGTCGCCAATCTCACGCGGAACGTTCAGTTCACGTCGGAGAACACCGACGTGCAGCGCCGCGGTCACGTGATGTTCATGCACACGAACGACGTCGATGCCCGCTACTTCAGCTTCCGGGGCCTTGGCAGAACGGACAAGAGCATCGAGCTACAAGACTGGCGGCTTGTGAGCGACTCGGAGGGGTCGATCGGCGACCTTGTCGAGGTGCAAGACCTGGGCGGGTTCAACGTGCGTGGCCGCTACTCCCTGCACTTCCATCGTGGCGGGCCGTCGGGAGCGCCCGCACTCATCCAAGGCGTGGTCGTTCGCGATGACCCGGGCTGGGCTTACGTCAACCACTCGTCGAATGTCGACTTCCTCGACAACGTCGCTCACAACACGACGGGCGCCGCTTACAACACCGAGGCGGGCGACGAGATCGGCTCGTTTGTGCGGAACATCGCTATCCGCACGGTGAACCCGAGCGGCAATCCCAACCCACCAGACATCGAGATCAACGAGGATCAGTCGCCTGACTTCCGGGTCCTGACCCAGGACTTCGGCTGGCAGGGCGACGGCTTCTGGTTTCACGGGGCCGGGGTGACGGTCGAGGACAACGTCGTGTCGGGCGCGTCTGGCCACGGCTTCATCTACTGGACGCTCGGACTCGTGGAGAAGGGGCTCGGTGAGAATCAGGTTCTTGCGGGCAACTTGCCCAACGGTCATCTCATCGGCGGCCCCGACACGCTCGTTCGCACGAAGCACGTGCCGGTTCCGAGCTTCGACGGCAACTCGACCTACAGCGCCCCGAAGGGCCTCCTCGTTGCTTACTTGCACACCGACAACCGTGACGAGAACGATGACCACTTTGTTGGAACGGGAGAGCTAGCGCCGGTCCCACAGAGCTACGAAGACACACTGCAATCGACGTTCTCCAACTACACCGCGTGGAACGTACCGCTCTCTGGTATCTCGGCGCCTTACTCCGGACGCCTGACGTTCGAGGGCATCGACGTGCTAGGGACGGGCGCCGAGGGCTCGGTCGGCATCAAGCTCGATCAGTTCGCCAACCAGAACGACATCACGGTCCGCAACATCAACGTGGACGGCTACCTCGTCGGTGTGGCCGCCCAACGCCAGGGAGAGGCGATCATCGACGGCGCTGTCATCTCGGCCCCGACCGGCATCCGTATCAGCGCGCCCAACACGAATGCTCGCAATCTGGAGATCAGCAACGTTCAGTTCGTGACGCCGAGCGGCCTGTTCGAGCCGGGGGAAGAGTGGATCCGGATCGACATGAACGAAGCGTGGGACATCGGGCTTGCCGGCGGGCTGTTTGGCATCGATGAGTTCTTTTACGACGAGGCGACCCTGCTCTACGTCCCGCCGGTCTTCCAAAAAGATCGGATCACACTGAACACGCCGGGCTACGAGAACGTGGGGCTCTACTTCGACTCGCAAAGCCCCAGCTTCCGACCCATCCCTGCAGGTGGCGAGCTCTCCGCGTTCGTCCCGAACGAGCTCGTCGGCCTTACCAACGCACAGCTTCAGCAGCAATACGGGATCTCCTTCTCAGATGTGGTATGGCCAGCGGGAACACGACCGGACGCTTTGGTTCCCGGAGCGCGCATTGGCCCTGCGTCGCCCTCGTTCGAAGCCGTGCCTTCTCCCTC
>JBCDKH010000293.1 GCA_038746835.1 Planctomycetota bacterium
CCGAGCAGCGGGATCATGAAGACGAGCAGCGCGATCGAAGGGATCGTCTGCACGATGCCGGTGATCCCCAAGACCACCCGGCCCGCCGTTCGTCCGCCCGCGGCCAACACGCCCAGCGGGACGGCCAGGGCGATGCCTAGCACCATCGCGGCGACGACAAGCCACGCGTGCTCGACGGTGCGTTGCCACAACCTGGCGGGAAGTGACAGGTCGGCGGTGACGTCGTCTGCCGCGTCGGTGAAGTGCTCAGCCAGGTACGCGGCGGCGGCGGCGGACTCGGAGTTCAGGCCGCCCTCGACGCGGGCGTTGAGCGCGGTCATCGACGCCTCGTCCAGGGTGCCGGCCATCTGACGCCAGGCTTCGACGACGGTCGGATGCGACTGTTCCAGCTCCGTGCGATAGAGCACGAAGGCCATGTACTGTGGAAAGAACGACTGATCGTCTTCGAGGACGACCAGGTCGTTGGCCTCGATCGCCGCCTCGGTGGTGTAGACCTCAATGACGTCTGTCTGCCCGCTGGTGATGGCGCGGTAGAGCAGCCGGTGCTCGCCGAGCGCGGTGACGTCGTCCTGCGGCAGGCCATAGGCGGCCTTGAGCTGTGGCCAGCCGTCGGCCCGGCCGAACCACTCGCTGCTGACGGCGACCCGCAAATCGGGATGGTCGGCGAGGTCGCTGGTTGTCACCAGCCCGAGCTCGTCGGCTAACTCCCGGGTGACAGCCAACGCGTAGGTGTTGTTGAAGCCGAGCTCGTCCGTCATCGACAGGCCGCGGTCGGCAAGGGCAGCTTCGAGCTGGGCGAGGCTTGTGAGCTCGAGTTGCGACAGCGTGCTGCCGGTGAGTGTGCCCGTGTACTCGATGTACGCGTCGATCTCGCCGCTGACGATGGCGTTGAAGACGGTGCCGCTGCCGGCGTCGATGACGTTGGCTTCAACCTCTGCCCCAGCTTGCCGCGCGAGCGCAGCGAGGACTTCGCCCAGGATGCCGGTCTCGATGTCGTCCTTGGAACCGATCTTGATGACGTCCGACTGAGCAAAGAGGGGTGTCGCAAACATGACGGGCGCCGCAAACATGAAGATTGCAACGACGACGCACCACCACGACGAGCCCCGAGCGTGAGCGAGGGGTTTCCGACGATCGTGACAGACCCCTCGCTCACGCTCAGGGCTCGCTGGCGAGCGCGTCGATTGTGTCATGCGCGGATGTCTGACCGTGCCAGCTCGTACGGGGAGATTGCTCACGACGCCTCCCCGTGCAGCGCGGCTTGAGCCGTCAGGAAGTCGGTCACGAAGGGCTCCGCCGGATCGTCGCGAAGTTGGGCGGGCGTGCCGCGTTGGACGACGCGGCCGTCACGCATCAACGCGACCTCGTCGGCGAAGTACGTCGCCTCGGCCATGTCGTGGGTCACCAAAACCGTCGTCTTGCCGAGCTTGCGGAAGATCTCACGCAAGTCGCGCTGCAGGTCGGCGCGGACCATCGGATCCAGCGCGCCCAGCGGCTCGTCGAGCAACAGCACCGGCGGGTCGCTCATCAGCGCACGCATCAGGGCCACGCGTTGCCGCTGGCCGCCGGAGAGTTCGACGGGGTAGCGGTCCAGCGCGTCGGCCGGAAAGCTAGTGAGTGTGCACAGGCCGTCCAGGCGTTCGCGTCGGTCGGCCGCGGAGACGCCGTCGAGCTTGTCACGGAGTTCGACATTGCCGCGGGCGGTCAGGTGCGGGAACAGCCCGCCGTCCTGGATGACGTAGCCGCTCATGCGACGCCGGCCGGCGACGGTCTCGACGTTGCCGAATCGGACCAAGCCCGCCGTGGGTTCGATGAGGCCCAGAAGCAGTCGCAGCAGTGTCGACTTCCCGCAACCGCTCGGGCCGATGAGCGCGAGCGTCGTCCCCTCGGCGACATCGAGCGACACCCCGTCGACCGCCGGCGTGGGCGTGCCGGGGTAGTGCTTGGTGACGTCGGCGAGTTCGATCACGCGGGTCGAGTCTACTGGCGACGATCTGCTGCGTGGAGCAGGGCGGCGGCGGTGAGGCGTGTGGCGTCGGCGGGGACGTAACCCATCACGCCGTCGACGTTGCTGCCGACCAGGCCGTTGGAGAGGTCTTCGTGGCTGACGATGACGCCGAGGCGGTTCTCAAAGCTGATGCCGCGGAGCCGGCCCTTGTTGGCTCCGCCGACGGTGCGACGGGCAAAGAGCGTGTAGTCGACCGTGTCGATCGCCTCGGGCGTTGCCTTGTAGATCGGGTGACTCGTCGGCAGCGGCGTGTCAAGGGCGTTGGCGTCGTTGCCGAAGGCCGACTTCAGGAAGTCGCTGGCCGACTCGATGAAGACGCCGTTCCCACCGGCCGCGTCGACGAGCAGCGTGCCGCCACCCTCGACGTAGGTCTTGAGCTTGTCACCCACGCCGTCCTTGAAGATCAAGGCGTCGGTGCCGGTGAGATGGAGCACGTCGAACTCGGCCAGCGTGTCGGTCGCGGGGTCGACGGTCTGCACGTCGAGCTTGGTCGCGTAGTCGTTGTGCATCACGGCCGTAAAGCGTTCCCACCCGGCGGGCTCAGGGTTCCAGTTGCCCTGGTACATCAGCCGGCCGACCTTCAGCTGGCGGGTGGTCTTCTTGGCGTCGTTGACCTCGACGAGCGGCGTCGTGCCGCGTGGGCCCTGGGGCAGGTTGCCGACGCTGTAGAGGTAGAGGTTGACGCCCAGCTCCATCGGCCCGTCCTGCGAGAGGTCGCGCAGCTGCCAGGCCCTGGCCGGGTCGCCGGTGGCGATGACCATGAGCTCGCGCACGCCGTTGGACAGGCCG
>JBCDKH010000294.1 GCA_038746835.1 Planctomycetota bacterium
CGCGCACGAGGCCTGCCGGACCTCGGCGGTGAGGGCGGGCAGTGGATTCGCGACGTCGCCTTCGGACCCGATGGCAAGACTGCGATTTGGGGCACTGACGTCGGCGGACTGTACCGCTCGCTCGATGGCGGGATTACGTGGGAGCCGTGCAACGTCGGCTTCTTCCCACGCGGGACCAACAGCGTCGCCTTCGACCCGCGAGATGCCAATCGCATCATCGCCATTGGGGCCAACACGATTAGCTTCGATCGGCACGGCGTCTACCTTTCGACCGACCGTGGGGCGAGCTGGCGCAACGTCTTGCCCGCCCGCTACGCCGGCGTCTACGACGAACGCACGGCCGTCGCGTTCGATCCCAACAGCGATCGCGTCTTCTGGTCCCGCACGGCCAACGACCGCGCGGGCTACGGCGAGGGCGTCGACGAACCCGCTCTCTACGTCAGCGACGATCGCGGCGAGTCGTGGCGCGAACTTGCCGACAGTCGCCACCTCGGCGGGGCGTTCCTCTGCCACCATCCAACCGAGCCGGTGCTCTACATCGGCGGCCTCGACGGGGTCTATCAGCTTCGCGGTGACGATGCCTTGGCGACCAAGGTGAGCGATCTGGTCGTCACCGGGCTCGATGTGGCGGGCGAACGGCTGATCGCTTGCACCGAGAAACGCGTCGTTCGCAGCGACGACGGCGGCCGGACATGGGCAAACCTTCGGGGCGTAGCCGACGTCATTGAAGACGACACGACCTTCCGACGCGTCCGTGTCAGCCCAGCTGACGGCGATCGCTTTGGCCTGTATCACGAGCGGCCGGATTACAACTGGACACGCATCGTCACGCACGACGGCGGCGAGACGTTCGTCACCAGCACGTTCGAAGACGAGCTCAACTTCCTGCCGCTGAACGTGCGACAGCCACAGTTCGCGTGGCACCCGAACGACCCCGACATCGTCCTCGGGAGCGGCGGCGACTGGCCCAGCCGAAGCGACGACGGCGGCCGGACGTTCCGCTGGTCGGCGGGCGGCGTGAACAACATCTACTGTGCGACGGCCTTCCAGTTCTGCCCGAGCGATCCGGACACGCTGGTCCTTTCCAGCCAGGACTACAACGGCGGCGTCACGACGGACGGCGGCGCGACGTGGACGTACCTCAACGTCAGCGGACTGACCTGGGGCGGCTTCACCTACGGCGCGGCCGCCGCGTCATCACGCGAGCTGTTCATGGGCCTCGCCGACAGCTGGGGTGGCAGGCGTCGGCTCTGCACCAGCGACGACGGCGGGACGACATGGACACAACGCGCCGACATCTCCTGGGAACGCGATGGCGCTGACTTCGGCATCGACAACTGCCTGGTCTGTCCCGACGACAGCGACTTCCGGTTCGCCGGCCCATTCCGCAGCGCTGACGGCGGCGCGACATGGCAACGCATGGCGGGCTGCGACGGCGTCTGGTCGGCCGCGGCCGGCATGATCTTCGGCGTCGAGGCCTTCGTCAAAGAGGCCTACGCGGTCGTCAGTCGCGACCACGGCGAGACGTGGATCCGCATCGCCCGGATGAAGGGGCCTAAGGACTTCGCCTACGACGCCGAGCGTGATCGGCTGTATCTGATCGACGACAAGAAGCTCTTCAAGATCGAACGACTCAAGCCGTCGCTGGATCAGGAGGCGATCGTTACCCCAACCGAGATCGAGCTTCCAGGTGTCCCGGACGGTCTTCAAACGAACGAGATGCACAGCGTCGCGGTCGACCCGCGCAGGCCGTCGGTCGTCTACCTCTGCCGACACTCGAACGTCTTCAGCCATCCCGCCGCGGTCCTGCGCAGCACGGATGCCGGCGCGACGTGGAAGACGCTGACCCGTCGCACGCCGCTTTCGAGCAGCGAGCGTGACCCAGATCAGCTCGACGGTGCTCGCGAGGCGATGCGTGTTCGCGTCCATCCGACCACGGGCGAAGCGTGGTTCACGACGGGTTGCTATGGCATTTGGAAGTGGTCGCCCGCATGAATCTGCCGCCGCCGCATTGGCCGCCGCGTGGGTGGAACAGCTTCGACAGCTTCGGTGCCGTCGCCGACGAACGGGCAATCCTGGACAATCTCGACGTGCTCGTCGAGCGGCTCTTGCCGCACGGGTACGACACGCACGTGCTCGACATCGGTTGGTATCGCAGATATCACCGCGAGCCCGGACAGCGATTTCCGCAGGTCAGCGAGGCGACGCTGCTCGGCCACGAACTCGACGATTTCGGCCGGTATCTGCCGTGCCCGACGATGTTCCCCAACGGCATCAAGCCGCTCGCCGACGCCTGCCACGAGCGGGGCGTCCACTTCGGCATCCACCTGATGCGCGGCATCCCACGCGTCGCCGTCGAACGCGACCTGCCGATCTCCGGTGCGGAAGGCCTTCGCGCGAGCGACATCGCGGACACGAGCGACGTGTGCCCGTGGTGCGACGACAACTTCGGCGTCGACATGCGTCGGCCGGGAGCTCAGGCGTACTACGACAGCGTCTTTCGCCTGCTGGCCGAGTGGGGCGTGGATTACGTGAAGGTCGACGACATCGTCCCATACCCGCGCGAGATTCGCGCTGTCGCGGACGCCATCGCGCGCTGCGGTCGGCCGATGCGATTGAGCTTGTCGCCAGGTGACCTGACGTGCGTCGCACACCTGCCGGACTATCGCCGCGCCAACGCGCTGCGTGTGACGGCCGACGTGTGGGACCGACGCAACGACCTCGCCAAGGGACTC
>JBCDKH010000295.1 GCA_038746835.1 Planctomycetota bacterium
CGGCGTCTTGCCAGCGCATTTGGCGGACTTCGAGGGAGCCGCGGTCGGACAAATCGGCCGCGAGGGCGTCGTCGTGGAGGACGTCGACCATCTTCGTGGCCAGGTCGTCGTCGTCCCAGAAGTCGGCGGTGAGGACGTTTTCGACCCTTTCGCTCAGGCCGCTTTGGTTGGAGATGATCGTCGGGACGCCGTGGCTCATGGCTTCGAGGCCGACCAGGCCGAAGGGTTCGCTGCGGCTGGGCATGACGAACAGGTCGGCCGAAGCGAAGAGCCTGGCGACGTCGTCGGAACGCAGATGACCGGCGAAGAGGGTGCGCTCGCCGATCTTCAGCTCCTCAGCAAGACGGCGCAGGCTGTCGGCCTCGGGGCCGGCGCCGGCGATGACGAAGCGGGCGGACGGCTCCTGCTCCAGCACCTTGGCGGCGGCGCGGAGGAAGCCGTGCGGGTTCTTCTGCTTGGTCAGTCGGCCGACGAACAGCACGATCCGCTCGTGCGCGCTGATGCGGTCCGAACGACGCTGCGCGAACCGCGGGTCGGCATCGGCGGCGTTGTGGATGACGGTGATCGACGCGCGGTCCAGCCCGTACCGCTCGGCGACGACGTCGGCCGTGTAGCTGCTGACGGCGACGATCGCGTCGGCGGAGCGGAGCCCGTTGGCCTCGGCTTCGAGGATCGACGGGTCGGCCAGCTCGCCGACGCGGTCGTACTCGGTCGAGTGGACGTGGGCGACGAACTTCACGCCCAGCTTGTCGGCGATGCGACGGGCGGCCTCGAAGGTGAGCCAGTCGTGGGCGTGGACGACGTCGACCTTGCGACCCGCGGCGATCTCGCGGTCGGCGACGTCGCGAGCGGACTCGGCGAACCGCTTGGCCTCCTTGGCCGGGTCGATCGGCTCGGGCTTGTCGGCGGGGCGATGCCGGGCGGGCTGACGGACCGGCGGCTTGGGTGCCGGTCCGGCGGGCGTCTCGGCAGCGGCGTTGGCCGAGTGTGAGATGCCGGTCGCGTAGGCGTCGATGCGCCTGTCGCCGACGCCGCGGAAGGTGACGTTGTCGAACTCCGGCAGGCCCGGGCCGAGGTCGTCGTGGGTCGGCTCGCCGGCTTCCGGGGCTTCGACGGTGGTTGGCTCGGCAGCCGTGAAGCCAGTCTTGGCCGGGCGTGGCATGAGGAAGAGGATGCGATGACCGGCGCGGCTCATTTCGCGCGTCAGGCCGTAGCACGCAACGCCGACGCCGCCCGAGACGTAGGGCGGAAACTCCCAGCCGAGCATGAGGACGTCACGCGGCGTGCTGGGCGCTTGCGGCGTGGTTTCTGGTTCGGGTTGTTCGATGGTCTCGACGGAATCGGGCACTGGCGTCACGACGATAAACAACGCCAGCGTTACGTCAATGAAGCTGCAGCTTCGGCGTCGCCCTCGCCGCGCCAGGCGCGACGACAATCCGCCACGGTCACTTCGCTGCCGTCGCGGAACTTGAGGCGTGGGGCGTCGACGACGGTGCCGAGTCGGACGGTCTCGACGGCTGGGCCGAAGTCGAGATCTCGGCCGGCGAGGAGGTAGGTGGTCATCGGTTCGTCGAAGGGGACGTCGGCGTGATTGAGGTCGAGGCCCAGGTCGCCGCCGATGGCCATCTCGGCGGCAGCGACGAGCCATCCGCCGTCGGAGACGTCGTGGGCGGCGGTGACGTTTCCGGACCGAACGAGCCGGCTGACTTCGAGGTGGGCTTGCCAGCGGTCATTCAGATGGTCGTCGCGAGCCCCGAGCGTGAGCGAGTGGGATTCGGTGGGCATGGCAGCAGAACCCGCTTGCTCACGCTCGGGGCTCGCGGGGTTCGTCGTGGGTCGCACCAACCAGAGCTCGTCATCGACTCGTTTGAGGTCGCTGGTGACGCATCGACGGACATCGTCGACGATGCCGAAGGCGCTGATGAGCAGCGTGGGCGGGATGCGGGTGGTGACGCCGGTGGTCTGGTCGGTGTGCTGGTTGTGCAGCGAGTCCTTGCCGCTGACGAAGGGCGTGCCCCAGGCCAGCGCGACGTCGCGGCAGGCCTCGCAGGCTTCAACGAGCGTGCCCATGGCCTCGGGCGAATCGGTGCCTGGCCAGCAGAAGTTGTCGAGCAGAGCCAGGCGTTCGGGATCGACGCCGACGCAGATCGCGTTTCGGACGGCCTCGTCGATGCTGGCGACGGCCATGGCGTAGCAGCCGTCGGTGAGCGACAAATGCGGGGCCAGACCACACGCGATGGCGACACCGCGATGCGAGTCGGCCTTGGGCCGCACCACGGCTGCGTCGGCGGGTCCGATCTGCAGCGGGCCGACGAAGGGCTTGACGATCGTGTTGCCTTGAACCTCGTGGTCGTACTGGCGGACAACGCGGTGCTTGGAGGCGGTGTTGGGGGAGGAGAGGTGATGCAGAAGGCACGAAGGCACGGAGGCACGAAGGCACGAAGGGTCAGGCAACACCGGCTCTGGCACTCCGTGCCTTCGTGCCTCCGTGCCTTCGTGCCTCTCTGTCACCACCACCGCCTCCCGCGTCGGCATCGGGATGCCGTCGTGCAGGAAGGCCATCGGCAGGTTGGCGACGACGGTGCCGTGCCAGGTGAGGCGGAGCGACGCGCCCGCGTCGCCATCGTTTGCCGTGGGCCGAAAATCAGGTAGGGGGGTGTCCCCCGAACAGGAGTTGGTGGCCCCGGGCCCCGCCGCATAGGCGGAACTAAC
>JBCDKH010000296.1 GCA_038746835.1 Planctomycetota bacterium
CGCATCCGACCGTCGTCGAAGCTTGGCGTCAGATGGCCGGCACACTGGACGAGGCGTCGATGACCGCGCTCAACGCCCGCGTCGAGGGTGGCCTGAACTCCGAGTCCGCAGCCGCCGCGGCGTACCTGGCCGAGCACTTCACCGACGCGGCAGACGACGTCACCGCGGACCTGTCACTTCCGGCCAGGTTGTGGCAACGCACCATCGAGCACGCGTGGCTCGTCGTCGCCGCGATGCTCCTCGGCATTGCGCTGGCAGTGCCGCTGGGCGTGTTGGCCGCGGGCGGACGAACGGCGGGCCGGGTGGTCTTGGGGATCACGGGCATCGTGCAGACGATCCCTTCGATCGCGCTGCTCGTCTTCATGATCCCGCTGCTCGGCATCGGACCGAAGCCGGCGATTGCGGCATTGTTCCTCTATTCGCTGCTCCCGATGGTTCGAAACACCCACGCGGGACTGGTCGGCATTCCGAAGCCCATCCTCGAATCGGCCGAAGCGCTAGGCCTGTCGCAGTGGCATCGATTAACACGCGTCGAGCTGCCATTGGCCTTGCCGAGCATCCTGGCCGGCATCAAGACCTCGGCCGTCATCACGGTCGGCTTCGCCACCCTCGGCGGCTTCATCGGTGCGGGCGGCTACGGCCAGACGATCTTCGACGGACTCCGCAACGACAGCGTCCGCACGACACTCGAAGGTGCCGTGCCCGCGGCCGTCATGGCCCTGGTCGTCCAATTCGGACTCGACCTCGTCGGCAAGGTCGTCGTGCCGCGTGGGCTGGCGAGCGATTGACGGGAGTCAACTCCGTCCTCCTGAGCGAGCGCAGCGAGTCGAAGGACCTCGCCCGGAACGCCGTACAGAACCACTCCGAGGTCCCTCGGCTGCGCTCGGGATGACGGAAGATTGCAACTCACCGCGTCATCTCGACCAGCAACCGCCCGCGGTGGCGGGTGAGGCGGCAGGCGACGTTCGGGTCAGCCGTCACGGTGTCGACGAGACGTAACAGGTGCGGATCGTCACGCCCGTCGCTGATGAACCGTCCGCCCGACGCCAACGCCATCGGGACGACCAGTCTGCGGGCCAGGCGACGCTGCACACCCGTGCCGCTGGTCAGCCAGCCCATCGCCCGGCTCGCTGCCTGCGCCGCCACGTCGGACGGGTCATCGCCCTCGGCGGCCACGGCGGTGAAGACCGCCTCGCCGGCGGTGCAGATGGCTCGGACCGTCACCGCGTTGCCGGGCGTGGTTGTATCGTCGGCCTCCCGCACCGTCACCGCCGGCAGTGGCCAACCGGCCGAGTGCAGGTGCTCGCGAAGCACGCGAAGCTGCGTCTGTGCCACGTCCAACGGCTGCCGGCCGATCAGGATCTCGCACCGAAGCGAAACGAATCGCCCGGGGTGGCCCCACGCCCAGCGACTTGTCCGCACGCGCGGCCGGGTGTGGACGAACAGCCGTCCCGCCTCGCCGAAGTCGGCGCGGCTGAGTTCGAAGCCGATGTCGAAGCCGAGCCGGCCGAGCGCGCGTTGGAGTGCGTAGCGGAAAAACGGAAAGGCCGGCGCGTCATGTCCGTGCGTCGCGCCGCGAACCTCAACGCGCAACGCACGCTTCGCGGCGATCGCGGCCGGCACGATGACGTCGGCCAGCCGCCCGGCAGAGACGCCTTCGACCGGGCCGATGACCACGTCCGTCGGCACCTCACGACCACCCGGCTCGCGAGCGGCGTCGAGCACCGTCCGAAGCGCACCGAACATCGGCAGCGTCGGGCTGCTCTGCCGAAGCTTCAGCTCCGCCATCGCCAACGCACCGGCTTGTTCGACGTCCGACGTCACGGCAACAGGGTAGCGATCCGGCCCTATTCGTGATGGCACAGCCTCGCGTCCAGCGCCGGCGGTACAGCGTTGGCGGGGCCGTCGTAGCGGATGGAGCGGTCGAGGTAGACCAGACGGTTCGACAGCCGCAAGGCCGCGAGGTGGTCGTGCGTGGAGATCACGACGGTGGCCGAAAGCTCCTCGCGAGCCATCTCGACCGCCTCAACCAGGCGAGCGACCGCAGGCGGGGCGAGGCCGAGGGTCGGCTCGTCGAGTAACAGCAACTTCGGCCGATGCGCGAGCGACTTGGCAATCGCGACGAGCTGCTGCTGGCCACCACTCAGACTCGCCACCGGCCGATCCGGCTCGACGTCGCCCAGCAGCACACGCTCCAACTTGCCGAGCCAGTCGACGTCGACGTCGCGCGGCCCCGCCGCCAGCTGGATCGCCTGCCGCGGCGTCACCGGCAGCGCGCCCGTCGACGCTGTCCGCTGCGGCAGGTACCCGACGTGCCCGAGGCGCCCGGCCGACTCGGCAGACTCGCCGTTGATGTCGATCGCCCCACCGCCGAACGGTGCGAGCCCGGCGAGGCACAGCAGCAGTGTCGTCTTCCCACCGCCGTTGGGCCCTGCGATGGCGACGGCTTCGCCGGCTTCGGCGACGAACGAGATGTCGCGCAGCACGTCGCGCCCGTCACGCCGGGCATGCAGCTTCGTCACCGACAGGGCAGTCGCAGTCGCCGTTGTCATCGCGAGATGTACAGGTCGGCCGGCTCTTCGCTTAGCGGCACCTGCGCGCGAAGCACCGCGACGTTGGGCTGCATGCGAAGCTGAATCGTCTCGCCAGTCGAGGTCTCGCCCGCCGCTGCGACGGCGGCGCGGAAGTCGCGCTCGACCAAG
>JBCDKH010000297.1 GCA_038746835.1 Planctomycetota bacterium
CGAAGCCGAAGCCGCGGCCTTTGATCTGACGGACGACGACGCGGTGCGACGGTTCGTCGACACGCTGCCCGATCGCGTCGGCGTCGTCGTCCACAGTGCGGCACTCGCAAAAGCCGGGGCGTCACTCGATCTGCCGGTCGACGAATTGGATCGCCAGTTCGCCACCAACGTCCGAGCGCCGTGGGTGCTCAACCAGGCGATCATGCCGCGACTCGAAGCTGCTCGCGGTCAGGTCGTCTTCATCAACTCCGGTGCGGGGCTCAACGCGCGGCGCGACTTCTCCGTCTACTGCGTCACGAAGTTCGGCCTGCGTGCCTACGCCGACGCCCTTCGCGAGGAAGTCAACGCTCGCGGCATCCGCGTCATCAGCGTCTACCCCGGCCGCGTCGACACGCCGATGCAGGACGACCTCCTGGCGTTTGAGGGTCGAACGGTGCCCAAGCACACGCTCCTTACGCCGCAAGACGTCGCCGACACCACGCTGGCCGCGCTGTGCCAAGCGGAAACAGCGGAAGTGGTCGACGTCCGCGTGCGTCCCCGCTTCACGAGCTAGTTCGAGCGATGGCATGTCACCCGACACAGCCGCCCGCGTCAGCGGGCGCTCGCACCATCGTCGCGTCCACTGACGCGGGCGGCATCATCCGGAAGATCGGTTGTCGTCAACGAACCAAACGACCAGCGGAGGCGGCGGGATTCGAACCCGCGAGGCCGTCAGGCCTGCCGGTTTTCAAGACCGGTACATTCAACCACTCTGCCACACCTCCGGTCGGCCGATGCTAGCACTCGCGTCGGGCGTGTCCGTCGCGTAGGTTCGGCCAGACGTGGCGCTCGCGAAGGTCCAGACATTCGTCCTCCAAGGCATCGAAGCGCTGCCGTGCGACGTCGAGGTCGACAGCGTCGGCCGGGGCAACAACGCGACCGTCCTCGTCGGCCTAGCCCAGGCGGCGACGAAGGAGAGCGTCGAGCGGACTCGCCGGGCGATCCAGAACTCGGGCCATCCCGTGCCGCGGGGACGCGTGCTGATCAACCTCGCCCCGGCCGACCTGAAGAAGGAGGCGGCCGCGCTGGATCTGGCGATCAGCGTCGGGCTCATGCGGTGCACCGGCAGCATCGCGACCGACCTGCACCGCAACTATCTCATCGCCGGCGAACTGGCACTCGACGGCCGGGTCCGCCCGATCCGTGGCGGGCTGTCGATGGCGATGCTCGCTCGCGACCTCGGCAAGACGGGCGTCATCCTTCCCGCCGACAACGTTCGCGAGGCTGCGGTGGTCGACGGCGTCGAGGTCGTCCCCGTCGCGACTCTGGCCCAGGTCGTCAGCTTCCTCAACGAAGACGAAGACGGCCCGACGCCGTACGAGCTCGATCCGACGGACGAGCACGATGCCGACGGCGAGGCCGTTCCCGACTTCGCCGACGTCCGCGGGCAGGAGGCGGTGAAGCGCGTCGTCGCCATCGCCTGCGCCGGCCGGCACAACCTGGCGATGATCGGTCCACCCGGCACCGGCAAGACGATGCTCGCTAAGCGGATGGGCGGGATCCTCCCACCGCTGAGTCGGCGTGAGGCGCTGGAGACGACGCGCATCTACAGCGCCGTCGGACAGCTTCCGCCGGGAGTGAGCCTCCTGCGCGAGCGGCCGATCCGCATGCCGCACCACTCCGCGACCGCCCAGGCCCTCGTCGGCGGCGGCAGCATTCCCAGGCCCGGCGAGTGCTCGCTGGCGCACCACGGCATCCTCTTTCTCGACGAGTTGCCCGAGTTCGGCCGAAGCGTGCTGGACATGCTGCGCGAGCCGCTCGAAGGGGGCGAGATCACCGTCAGCCGTGTGCACGCGAGCGTGAAGTTCCCGGCCGACTTCATGCTGGTAGCCGCGATGAATCCCAGCGTCCGCGGCGATGCTGGTCCGGGCGGTCAACGCGACGACAAGTACCTCTCGCGTCTCAGCGGCCCGCTGCTCGACCGGATCGACCTGCACGTCGAGGTGCCAAAGGTCGGCTACGACGAGTTGAGTCGCAAACGTTCCGGCACCGACTCGGCCACACTGCGCGAGCTCGTCCTTAAGGCCCGCCGTCGTCAGCGTGAGCGGTTTGATGGCGATCCCGCGATGACCAACGCCCGCATGGCCGGCCGGGTACTCAACGAACTCGTCCCGCTCGAAGGCCCGACGCTGCTGTTGCTCAAGCAGGCGATGGAAGAGCTCGGCCTGTCCGCGCGGGCGTACGACAAGGTCCGCCGCGTCGCCAGGACGATCGCGGACGTCGACGACAAGGACGAGGTCGCGGTCGAACACGTCGCCGAGGCGGTCGGGTATCGCCTGCTCGATCGACGTCCGTAATGTGCCTGCGTGGAAGGTGACGACGCCCAAGGCAGCCACGGCTATTTCGAATGGCAGGTCAGCACGCTGATGCTGGCCTATGACGCGATCGAACCGATCAGCCGCGAGCAAATCGACGAGCAGCAGAAGCGTCAGGAACAGGTCGAGCAGGAAGTCCGCGAGCTGTCGATGGCAGTCATCCCGGAGAACTATCACCAGGACGAGACCAAGGAACTCGCACCGCAGGTCGTCATGCTGATCACACGAGCGACGCTCCGACGCGCGTCGGAGATCGTCGGGTTGGTGTAATGCGAGCTCGATAGTCTTCGACTTCTGCTGCTCAGCGGTGAGCGATCTGGTGCGTCCCC
>JBCDKH010000298.1 GCA_038746835.1 Planctomycetota bacterium
CGGCATCGTGAGCGACCATAACCGCAAGCAGCGACGTAGTCGCTACCTTCCGCCGCTCCTGCCGTTGCCGCTCGCCGACGATTCCCAGCCGAAGACCAGTTCGATGGGCCAGCTCTGGTTCCAGTCGGGGTGGAATGAGCGGCTCAGGCCGAGCGCGGCGGATCGGCCGCGGGCGAGTTCCATGTTGAAGTTGCCCTCGCCGTGGTTGACGCGGTAGCTGAACTTGATCGGCTTGCCCGCCAGCATTGCCTCGTGAGCTTCGGGCATGGCGGACCACGGAATCGCGACCTCGACCGTGCGCGTGCCGTCGTCGTGCTTGACGGACAGCCGCGCTCCTTCGACCGGGCCGAGGGCTTTGTGCCTCGGCTGGCGCGGGAAGCCGTGCTGGCGTGGGACGCGCGGGGCGTCGATCTGGAAGACCTCCGTCCCGCCACCGAAATCCTCGGCGACGCGGTTGAGCGCGAAGGCATAGTCGGTGGTCTGATACGACGGGAATCGCGCAGGCCGGCCGGGCAGTGATGCGAGCCAGCCGTCCTCGCCGGGCTCGATGACGTTGAAGCCGATCTGCACGTTGTCGAAGGGCCTCTGCGACGCCGATCCGGGCGTGAGCGGACGCTGGCGATAGCTGTACCGACGCACGCCATCCGGCCAGCGCAGCTCGCCTCGCGGCAGCGCGTCGACGTCGAACTCGAAGCCCTCGGGCACGCCGGCCTGCCAGCCGAACTTCACATGTTGGTCGACGCGTTCCATGACCGCGTGGTCGTGGTTCGTGCCGAGGTAGTACGCACCGGTCAGGCCACGCTGGTCGGTGGTGGCATCGGTCGTCGGACGAAGGACTGCAGCCGGGATCGCCGTTCGCTCGCCAGCACCCGGTGGACGCCAGGCGAGTTGGGCGTAGGCGTTGCCGAACTCGGAGAACCACTCGACGCGAATCGGCACGGGCACGCCCACTTCGAGCTGCACGCGGGCCGAGCCCCACGTCGGGTGCTGCCGCCGCCACTGATCGATGATTTTTTCCCCACCGACCCAGACGCGGAAGCCGTCGTCGCCTCGGAAGGCGATCTCGTGAATGCCGGTCTCGTCCGGCACGAGCAATCCCGTCCAACGGGCTGAGAACGGCGGGTCCGACGGGTCGGGGACGATCTCTTTGTACGCAACTTCGGGGTAGTAGTCGGCATCCTCGTCGCGTCCGTCGAATCGGATCGTGCCCGGCTCCGGCGTGGAGTCGGCAATGCGGGCGGCGAAGTAGAAGGCGTCGTCGTCGTACGCGAGGAACGCCGTCGCCCGGCCTGGCTTGGAGCCCGACTCGAACGGCACGAAGGGCGTCCACATCGCCTCCTCCAGGCTCTGCCCTTCCTCGCCAGCGTCGATCGCCTGCGGCCAGCTTCCGGCCCAATCGGCAAGGTCGCCGTCGATGGTCACCGACTGCCGGGCGATGCGATTAACACGCACGGTCTCGGCGTGACTGGCGGTGCCGAGGTCGAGTGTCGTTCCGTCGGAGTCGGTCGCACGGACGGCGGCCCGGACGGTCATCGGGTAGCCGTTGCTCGGCGTTGCAGTTCCGGCGAGAACGCGGACCTCGATGTCGCGCTTCTCGTGCGGCAAGAGCTGGAAGGCCTCGGGGTAATCGAGCTGAAGGTCACCGATCGCGACGGTGAGTGCGACGTCGACGACCCGCGCGTGTTGGTTGGCGAGGGTCACGCCGAACGTCGCGCCGGTCTCAATCGGATCGGTCGCGTCCTGGACGACGATGTCCAGCGGCTCCAGCCCGCGGAGGTCGGCGGCTTCCAGCGCTGCAATGAGCTTGGCAAAGCCGTCTTCGTGGCACGGCGTCGCGCGGAGATAGACGGCGTCGGTGCCGAGCGGCACGGTGATCGAGCCGCCCTCGTCACCCTTGCGATTGCCGTAGGCATCGAAGGCCGAGAACGCGCCATCGTCGTTCCGCAGGACAAGCGTCGGCGGTGTGTCGGCATCGAGGCGATCGATGCCGGTGAGCGGCAGCAAGCCCGGGTTCCGTGCGTGGAACAGCGAGTCGAGATCGCCCAGCACGACCACCGTGCCGTCGTCCGCGTCGCCGTCCAGGCCGTGGAAGACGAAGACGTACGGCAGCGCGTCCTGGAAGAGGATGCGATCGAACTCGCGCTCGCCCATGAACGCCTGCGCCGCGCTGTACGCCGCGGCAAGTGGCCGGGCGTTGATGACGCGTGGCACGCGCTTGGTGCCGTCGGTCGTCTGGATGGTGTCCATCGCGACTCGGCCGTGGCTCAGCGTGCTGACCGCGATGCGCGAGTGCGAGCCCATCACACGGTCGTATCCGGCCGCCCGGCAGGCCGCGACGACGCCGGCGAAACGGTCGTCCGCATTGGCGACCCACGACTCAGTGTCCCACAGCAGCACGCGACCCAGCGGATGCTCGTCCGATCGCCAGCTCGCGTCGAGCGAAGGGACCGAGAGCCCCTGGTAGTGCATCGAGCAGAAATCGAGGTAGTTCGGCCAAAACGGGCTGTTGTCGAGGCCTTCGCTGAAGAGCTTGTCGAAGGTGTTGCTCGACGAGTCGGCCCCGCCGACCAGCACGTCGACGCCGGCCTCTTCGCGTGCACGGAAGACGGCCTCGCACGTCCGCCGCCACAGCTCGCGATAACGCGGCAAGTCCGCCTGCCAACCGCTGATGCTGCTGCCC
>JBCDKH010000299.1 GCA_038746835.1 Planctomycetota bacterium
GCTCAGGAGCACTGCCTGCGCGGTTGCCACGAGCTTCTCGCACCCGATGGCCTGCTCTGGCTGGACGTCTTCCATCCGAATCTCGACCTCATCACCAACGCCGTCGGCGGAGCGACCGAGCTGGAGCCCGTCCTCTTCTCGCTCCCGGACGGCCGGGGTGTGATGCGGACGACCAGCCTCTACGCCGACATCACTCGGCAGACACAGCACGTCACCTTCCACTACGCCTGGCACAACAACGGACGCCGCCACGAACAGACGCGATCGTTCGACATGACCTGGATTATGCCGCGTGAGATGGAACGCCTGCTCCGCCTCTGCGGCTTCCAGCTCGTCGACACCTTCGGCGATCACGACGGCAGCGACCTGGACGACGACAGCGAACGCCAGATCGTCCTCGCAAGACGCATCTGATCGGGTCGCAGACTCCGCGCAACTCTCAATGGTGGCTCGGCTGCTCGTGGTACCTTGCGGCCATGCGACGCAACCTGCGTTCGGATGACGAACGGTCGCTCGTTCGCCACGAGCTGACGCTTGATCTGCTGCCGGATCGATATGCGGTGTGCCGCACGGATCGCGAGGTCGGCCCGAGTGAAATCGAGGGCGTGCTCGTGGCCGTCGTGCGGTCACGTAGCGAGGCGATGCCGACGACGCTCATCTGCCCGGACGGCTCGGTCCCAGACGACATCGAGGCGGACTACGGCTGGCTGGTGGTGCGGCTTGTCGGCATCTTCGGATTCGGCGAGATTGGCGTGCTGGCGAGCCTGATCGTCCCGCTTGCCCACGCCGACATCCCGACCCTCGTCGTTGGCAGCTTCGAGACCGACTACGTCCTCGTGAAGACGGATCGCCCGGACCACCTTCGGCAGGTGCTCCAGGAAGCGGGGCACAGCTTCGTTGACACCACGTGACCCGCCGCCGGTATCTTTTCGCCGATGCAGGACGCGACGCCGCTCGAGAGCACGGAAGTCCAACCCGCTGCGACGCAGCCCACCGAACCCGCGGTGGAGCTGCCCGAATCGCTCAGCAAGCCGCCAATCAAGGAAGTCGATCGCTGGATCGACGGGATTATCGAGTACTTCAAAAATGAAGAGATCCGAACGGCGATGTTCGAAGCCGTCGCCCAGCGACTGATCCTGATCTTCATCGTCCTGATCGCGGCGATCGTCGTCATCCGGATCGTGAACAAAGTGCTGAGCGGTGTGCAGGTCGCGCGAGGCGTGCCAGAGGCGGCCGTGTTGCCGATTCGCAAGCTCGTCCGCGGACTGATTTTGCTGCTGGCGGCGCTGGTGACGCTGCAGTTGCTCGGCGTGCCGATGACGGCGGTCTGGGCGACGGTGAGCGCGGTCGTGGGCCTGGTCGCCATCGGCTTCGTCGCCGTCTGGAGCGTGCTGAGCAACATCGCCTGCTCGATCATGCTGATCCTCTTCAAGCCGTTCCGCATCGGCGATCACATCGAACTCGTCGACTCCGCCGGCGGGCCGAATGTGACGGGGCGGGTGAGCGATCTGACGCTGATGTACGTCATCCTGCACGAGAAGCTCGAAGACGGAACCGAGCAGCTCGTGCAGATTCCGAACAACCTCTTCTTCCAGAAGCTCGTGCGACGCCGGTCCGGGAAGGCGTCCGTAGCGCTGGAGGACCACATCGACAAGCACGGGTTCGAAGCCGTGGAGGAGCGAGCGCCGGCGGGTTGATTGGGGCGTTTCAGACTGCGGGCCGTAGCCCCGCAGCTACCAATATTTCTCGAAGTGGACGTTGCCGTCGGGGTGTTCGCGGCTCTTGGGGACAAAGCCACGATCAACGAGCTGGTTGGTGACGTCGTCGATCATCGCCGGATTGCCACAGAGCAGGACGTGGCACTGATCGGGCGACAAGGGCCTTCCGACGAGGTCGGCATAGGTCTTTTCGTCGAGCACCGTGTTGACGCGACCACGCAGGCCGAGCCACCCCTTGCCGTCCACGACGTCGGGCTCGCGGCTGCACGTGGCGATGTAGAGGATCGACTCATCACCCTCGGCGAGGGCTTCGAACTCCTGCTTGTAGCCGAGGTCGTTGCAGAGACGCGTGCCGTGAATGACGATGAATCGCTCCCAACGACCCGTCTCGCGATAGGTGCGGAGCATCGAGACAAACGGTGCCAGTCCGGTCCCCGTCGCGACAGCGACAAGGTCCTTGCCGGCCGGGATGTCGTCGAGCGTGAACTTCCCCTTGCACTTGGGAGCCATGTAGAGGCGATCGCCCAGCGAAAGGTCCCACATCGACGGCGTGAACGCACCGTCAGGCACCTTGGCGACGTAAAACTCGAGGGCCTCCTTGTCCAAAGGCGAAGACGAGATCGAATACGGCCGGAGCGTGAACCGGGCCAGGCCTTTTTTGTTCTCGACCAGCGACTGATCCGCCGCGGGCAGGCCGAGCGTGGCATACTGGCCCGGCTTGTAAACCGGGACGTCGCCGTCGGGGGCGACGCGCATCACCGCGAGGTCGTCAGTGAGATCCTCGCGGCTGATCAGTGTCGCGTTGAAGAGAGTCTCGTCGGAAGGAGGAGCGCTGTCTGGCATGGCGTTGCGGCGTCGTCTCAACGGAGGCGTGGGCGGCAAGTGTTCGCTCAGGGCCTTGCCAGATCAACC
>JBCDKH010000300.1 GCA_038746835.1 Planctomycetota bacterium
CATCCCGCGACGGGGCTTTCGCTTTGGCCTCGCTCGGCGGAAGCATCAACGCGCGGCGGATGCGAGAAGACTCTCCACTGTCTACGCGAACGAACGAACTCCTCCGTTCGGGGGCCGCCCGCCTGCCCTGAGAGCGGTGGTCGTCGGTGGCGTCAATGAACGTGGCAAGGGAAGCCGCGTTCAGCGCCCTGGTTGATTCGGAAGACGTGGAATCTTCGCTGGCGGAGGGCGGACCGCTTAGCGTCGCTTGCTGTGGAGCGATCGCTGATCCGCTCGTCGGCGGCGGGTAGACACCGAGCGACGTCAGGTAATCGATCCAGTAGGCGTCTGAGGGAGAAGGCACGGCTTCGAACGAGGGCGACGCAGGGCCAATGCGCGCTCCGGGAACTAAAGCGTCCGGTCGTGTTCCCGCTGGCCATACCGCATCCGAGAAGGAGATCCCGTATTGCTGCTGAAGCTGTGCATTGGTGAGGCCGACGAGTTCGTTCGGGACGAACGCGGAAAGCTCGCCGCCTGCGGGGATGGGTCGGAAGCTGGGGCTCTGCGAGTCGAAGTAGAGCCCCACGTTCTCATTATCGGCTGTGTTGAGCGTGATGCGGTCTCTCTGAAAGATCGGCGGCACGTAGAGCAAGGTCGCTTCGTCGTAGAAGAACTCATCGATGCCAAACAGACCGCCTGCAAGCCCGACATCCCACGCTTCGTTCATATCGATCCGGATCCACTCTTCCCCCGGCTCGAACAAGCCGCTCGGCGTGACGAACTGAACGTTGCTGATCTCCAGATTGCGAGCATTCGTGTTGGGCGCGCTGATGCGGATGCCGGTCGGGGCGGAGATGACGGCGCCGTCGATGATCGCCTCGCCCTGGCGTTGCGCGGCCACACCGACGAGGTATCCGTCCACGTCGATGTTGCGTACCGTGATATCGTTCTGGTTGGCGAACTGATCAAGCTTGATGCCGATTGAGCCCTCGGCGCCCGATCCGAGGATGTCGATATTCTCGAAAGTAAGACGGCCCGAGTAAGGGGCCGAGATACCAGAGAGCGGGACGTTCCACGCGGTGTAGTTGGAGAACGTCGATTGCAGTGAGTCTTCGTAGCTCTGTGGGACCGCCGCCAGTTCTCCTGTTCCGACGAAGTGATCGTCGTTCTCGTCACGGTTGTCGGTGTGCAAGTAAGCAACGAGGAGGCCCTTGGGAGCGCTGTAGGTCGAGTTGCCGTCGAAGCTCGGGACAGGCACGTGCTTCGTGCGAACGGGCGTGTCGGGGCCGCCGATGAGATGACCGTTGGGCAAGTTGCCCGCAAGGACCTGATTCTCTCCGAGCCCCTTCTCTACGAGTCCGAGCGTCCAGTAGATGAAGCCGTGACCCGAGGCGCCCGATACCACGTTGTCCTCAACCGTCACCCCGGCGCCGTGGAACCAAAAGCCGTCGCCTTGCCAACCGAAGTCCTGGGTGAGGACCCGGAAGTCAGGCGACTGATCCTCGTTGATCTCGATGTCTGGCGGATTGGGGTTGCCGTTGGGGTTCACCGTGCGGATGGCGATGTTCCGCACGAACGAGCCGATCTCGTCGCCGGCTTCGGTGTTGTAAGCGGCGCCCGTCGTGTTGTGGGCGACGTTGTCGAGGAAGTCGACGTTTGACGAATGATTGACGTACGCCCACCCCGGATCGTCTCGAACGACGCCTCCTTGGATCACGGCCGGCGTGCCAGTCGGGCCGCCACGATGGAAGTGCAGGGAGTAACGGCCACGCACGTTGAACCCGCCCAGGTCCTGCACTTCGACAAGGTCGCCGATCGACCCCTCCGAGTCGCTCACAAGCCGCCAGTCTTGTAGCTCGATGCTCTTGTCCGTTCTGCCAAGGCCCTGGAAGCTGAAGTAGCGGGCATCGACGTTGTTCGTGTGCATGAACATCACGTGACCGCGGCGCTGCACGTCGGTGTTCTCCGACGTGAACTGTACGTTCCGCGTTAGGTTGGCGACGTGCACCTCCAAGTCGGCTCTTGGTGGGACGTGATCGCGGACGAGCGGCGTGTTGAAGCTGATCGTCGAGCCGCTGATCGAGGCGATGGTTCGAACCTCGTCGCTCGCGGGATCGTTGGGATCGATGCCAGCGATCGTTATCTGGTCGTTGACACGCCAACCGATAGGCTCTGACGCGAGCGTGATCTGCGTCGCCCCGGCAGCGACGCCGCCGGCTGCAAGCGGAGCGAAGGCCGTCGTCTCCGCGCCGTGGATCGTCGTCTTGCCGTGCAGCAACGCCCCACGGCTGAGCAGGTTGGGGTCCCACGTCCGATCGATGGCGCCGTCATCGGCGAATACGATTCTGGCGGTGTGGTCTGCTTCGATCGGGTTGCACGCGTCGCCGATCACGAGTTCGCCCGTCATCGTACTAACGATCGTGTCGACGCGCAGTTCGGTGTCACGGTCTGTGGCGAACCGTAGCGTGCCGTCGATGCGGAGCGTCTTGAACTCCTCGGTGATCTCTGAGTCGACCGTGACCGAGCGACCCTGGGGGATGACGATGCGGGCGCCGTCAGTTGGAAGCGTCCGGCTGGACCAGATATTGGGGTTCGACCACAGGCCGTCG
>JBCDKH010000301.1 GCA_038746835.1 Planctomycetota bacterium
ACCATCGGCGGCATCCTCGGCACAGTCGTCGGCGTCGCGGACGATCACGTCACCGTCAAGGTCGACGAAACCAGCAACACCAAGCTCAAGTTCCAGAAACAGGCGCTGGCCAGCGTCGAGCCCAAGAACGCACCCGAAAAATCATGATGCGCACGATCCTGCTCGTCGTTGTTCTCGTTCCAGTTGCCAGTGTATCCGGAAACATAGGTGGCAGTTCCTGGTCCCTTCAGTCGCAGCCGCAGCCCCCGGTCACCCGAGCCAACTTCGAACTCTGGATCTCGGAAGACACGAAGGTCGTCCGCGGCATCATCGTCGTCGCCGACTATCAGGCCGGCCGGCGCATCTATCACGAGTCGGAGTGGCGCGCCTTCGCGACGGAGCACAGCTTGGCGTTGCTCCTGCACGACATGCGGGCCCCCGAGCAAGGCCGACCCGGCCGGTTGCCACTCGGCCAGAAGGGCATCGATGAAATCGACGCGGCACTCGCGCACTTTGCGACCGAGACCGGCAGCCCAGACCTCGCGTCCAGACCGCTGATCCTGACCGGGCTGTCGCAAAGTGCCTGGCAGGCGATGAGCTGGGCGGTGCTCATTCCCGATCGCGTCGCGGCCGTCCTGCCGTCGCGTGGGGGCTACTGGACAGACGACTTTTCCCCGATGCACGGAGTGCCGACGCTCTTCCTGCTTGCCCAGCACGACCGGTTCGGCATCACGCCACGCGCATACACATTCGTCGCGCGGCAACGAGAAGAGGGCGCAGCCTGGGCTGCGGTGATTGAGCCGGGGATCCAGCACCACATTCCCGGGCATCCCGAGTTCTCACGAATGTGGCTCTCGGAGATCCTCGACCGCCGGCTGCCGGAAACGCCGGGCAAGCCGCTGAAGGTTGTCGACACGTCGAAGGGCTGGATCGCATCGCATCGCTTCACGTGGGACCATCTCGTCGCCGAGGTCGAGCTGAAGCCGGCAGGGCAGGCCGAGGTGCCGTTTCACGTGGGCGATCGCGGGCACTGGTTCCCGACCCGAGCGCTGGCCGACGCATGGCTCAACGTCAGCCTGGCTGGCCGAATCGACGATCTGGGCGAAGCCGAGGAACTGGCGATGCCGGTCCGTCGGATCAAGACCGACGTGACGATCGACGGGCAGACGGACGACTGGACGGACTTGGGCGACGTCCTCTGGCCGGCGGAGGTGTCGGGCGGGGCCGAGCCGTGGCAGGGGCCGGACGACACGTCCATCCGGATTGCGACAGGGTTCGACGACGAAATGGTCTACTTCGCCATTCGCGTCGAGGATGATGAGCTCTTCCTGAACGGCCAGTCGGCTTGGCAACAAGACGGCGTGGAACTGCGGATCGACGCCCGACCGACGGCAGAACGGGGCAGCAACCCCGGCGTCCGTGAGAACACGTACCTCCTTGTCGCGATCGGCCCCGATGCCGCTGGCCAGCATCGAGTTCACCAGCCGAGCGCCCTGCCCGAGGGCACCCAGTGGGCCGTGGCCACGTCCGACGTCGGCTACGAGGTCGAGATCGCGGTGCCGTCGGCGTACTTCGACCAGAAGGCCGGCACCGCGTGGGATCGATTCCGCCTGAACGTTGCGGTCAACGACATGGACACGGCCGATGACGGCGAGCCGACACGCCAGGTGCTGCACTGGCGACCCGACTGGCTCGGCGCGAAATCGACCTTCGGCTCCGGCACCGCCTTCAAGGTCGACGGTGACACGGCAACGGGTTCCTAGTGTGTCGACCCGCCCGAAGCGGGACGAACCGCCACGGCGCGTGTTCGTGAGCTGGGAGTCGTGAGTCGGACATGAGCCGGACGACGATCTCCTGCTCAAGCCCACTCACCCCGTTCGACTCACGACCTCCGAGTCTCATGCCCACCGTTTTTGCCGGCCGCATCACGCTGATCCTCGTCGTTCTGTACGCGGCGGTGTGCACGATCTTCCCGGTCGCGCCGTTCAGCCTCTTCAAGCCGCTCATCCAGGGGCCGGCCAGCTTTGACAGCTATCTCAAGCCCGGCATCGACATGGTCGGCGGGACGAGCCTGATCTACGAGATCGAGGTTCCCGAAGACTTCGAGCAGGTCGCCGGCTCCGAATCGCTCAGCCAACGCGTCGCCTCGGCACTCAAGCGGCGTGTCGACCCGCAGGGCGTGCTGGGCCTCATCTGGCGGCCGCAGGGCGATACACGCCTCGAAATCCAGCTCCCGCTCTCGCAGGACTCCGACGCCGCCGAGGCGTTTCGCGCGACATACCAGGAAGCCTCCGAAGCCCTGACCGCCTTTGAAGTTCGGCCGGCACAGGTGGTGCGGATCGTCGAGAACTTCCAGGGCGACGAGCGCGAGCAACGACTCGTCGAACTCTCCAGCGGCGGTGAGGCACGGCTGGTCAAGTTCCGCGAGGCAGCCGCGGCGTACGACGAGCTTCAGGCGGCCCAGGACGCCGGGCTGATCGTCCAGATCGATGAAGCGGAGCAGGCGTACACCGAGGCCTTGGCCGAGCTGGACG
>JBCDKH010000302.1 GCA_038746835.1 Planctomycetota bacterium
GACGATCGAGCAGCAGCTCAGTCTCGTCGTCGCTCGCGACTCGGCCTGGGTCGACTCGTGGAGCGAGGAGATCACGATCGATCCGATCGTCCGCTGGTTCATGCGAAACGCCGGTGCCGAAATCGCCGGCCGACTGCAGAACGCCCGCTTCAGCATCTTCCGCTGGCAGGAAGGCACGTGGCACGAAGAGGTCTTCACCGCCACCGCCGGCGACCCACTCGGTGCCGAGCGAGACGGCATCGACTTCGCCACCGGTCACTACCTCGTCGACGTCCGCGAGGACCCGGCCACCGGCGATTCGGTCGCCGTCGTCTCGGGCGACAACGGCCGATTCACCCGGCACGACGACGAGGAAGACGAGAGCGATGACTTCGATGAGCTCAAGAAGCTCGTCCAGGGAGACGAGGTCGCAACACGCCGCTGAGCGACGCTGACTGCGACATTTTCGTCCTTTTCGAAACGACGAGCGGCACCGGGCCATCGAACCCGGTGCCGTCTTTGCTTAGTATGACAGCAAGATGAACGCAACGATGACCGACGCGACGACGCCTCCGCCGACGACCGGTGTTGCCGCGGCAAAGGACACCATCCGCATCCGTGTCCGCCGCCAAGACGGCCCCGACGCCGACGGTCGCTGGGATGAGTTCGACGTGCCCAAGCGGCCGAACATGAACATCATCTCGTGCCTCCAGTGGATCGCCGCCCACCCGACCACCATCGACGGCCGAAACGTCACCAGCCCCGTCTGGGACTCCGGCTGTCTGGAGGAGGTCTGTGGTGCGTGCACGATGCGAGTCAACGGCCGTGTGCGACAGGCGTGCAGCACGCTGGTCGACAAGGTCGGCACGAAAGGCGAGGCCATCACGCTCGAGCCGATGAGCAAGTTCCCGCTCATTCGCGACCTCCACGTCGACCGCAGCCGGCTCTTCAACGACCTCAAACGCGTCAAGGCCTGGGTGCCCATCGACGGCACCTACGACCTCGGCCCCGGCCCGACCGAGTCACAAGCGACCCAGGAAGAGCGCTACCCGCTCAGCCGCTGCATTTCGTGCGGCTCGTGCCTGGAGGCCTGCCCGCAGTACACGCCGGT
This sequence comes from Planctomycetota bacterium, assembly GCA_038746835.1. Lineage (NCBI taxonomy): Bacteria > Pseudomonadati > Planctomycetota > Planctomycetota bacterium. The sequence goes on from JBCDKH010000302.1 coordinate 1,091, forward strand.
CAACGGCTTCGTCGGGGCGGCCGTCATCAGTCAGGTCCGTCTCTTCAACGAGCACGGCACCGGCAAGGCCCTCAAGGATGACCGCATGGCCGTCATGATGGGCGAGGACGGCATCGGCAACTGCTCCAAGGCCGGCAACTGCGTCCAGGTGTGCCCGAAGGAAATCCCGCTGCTCGAGTCGATCGCCAAGGTCCAACGGGCCGCGACGTGGCACAGCCTGAAGAAGCTGGTGGGGCGGTGAGTTGAGCTTGTAACTCGTAAACTGGTAACTTGGGTTGGACGCGTGAGCCTTCTGGCCCAAGTAACAAGGCCACGAGTCACGAGTTCACGACCTACTCTTCCCTTCCGATGGCGAAGAAGGGCAAGAAGAAAGGCCTGGCGGAGCCGGGTCGCATCATCAACCGCAAGGCCCGCTTCGACTACCAGATCGGCCGGACGCTCGAGTGCGGCATTCGCCTCGTCGGCACGGAAGTCAAACAGCTCCGCGTCGGCCAAGCCCAGATGGCGGACGCGTTCGCACGCATCGAGCACGGCAAACTGCTGCTCCAAGGCGTGCACATCGACCCGTATCCGCACGCCAGCGAGCAGGCCAACCACGACCCGCGTCGCCTACGCACGTTGCTTGCCCACAAGCGTGAGATTCGCCAACTCGAAGCCGAAACCCGCGAACGCGGCGTAACACTCGTTCCGCTTGAAATCTACTTCAAAGACGGCCGAGCCAAAGTCGAACTCGGCGTCGGCCGCGGCAAACGCGCTGCTGACAAACGCGAGAGCATCAAGAAGAAAGACGCCGAACGCGAAATGCGCCGCGCCGAGCGGCAGCGTTACTGACGTCCGTCATCCTGAGCGAGCGCAGCGAGTCGAAGGACCTCGCCTGTGCGATGTTGTAGAACCAGGCGAGGTCCATCGGCTGTGCTCGGGATGACGGTGAAAACGTGACGCTCATTGACGTCGCAGCAGGCCGACGCTTGCGACGCCCACGAGGGCTAGCGACGTCGGCTCCGGAACGGGCGTGCCGAGGAACTCCTCCAAGTAGAGCGACGCGAAGTGCAGCTTCTCCACCGGTCCGTTCCCGCCAGGGGAGAGAATCGTGTAAATGCTGTCGCTGTCGAGGATGCCGGGTGCGTCTGTCGTCAGGCGGCTCTCGATGACGAAGAGCGTTCCGACGACCGGCCCGTTGGGTGCGTTGGTGGTCGGGCCCTGGTAGAGGTAGCTGAGGTCGACGTCGTAGCCGTTGCTACCGAGACTCGCGTTGACCGGCTGGCTCTTGCCATCGGTGTCGACGAATGTCAGGCCGTCATAGTCGTCAACAATCAGCAGCGACTCGCCCGGCGAGACCGTCTGCCCGCCGAAGCCGGCGACGATCGTCTGGCCGACGTCCAGCGACACGAGGTCCGGCAC
>JBCDKH010000303.1 GCA_038746835.1 Planctomycetota bacterium
CGGACGTTGCTGATGCATGCACTGCCGACCGCGTTCGCATTTGGCGGCGGCCAGCCCAACGTATCGAGAGTCAACGCGGTCGAGGCTCAAACGGTTGTGGCCGGGTTAAATGCAGTGAGTCCGATGGCTCCGGCAGAGGCCGAGTTGCTCGAACGCGTTTTCCCGCACGTCGACTTGCCGCTCGCAGAACCCGCCGATGGTGTCTGGACCGAAACGCATGTCTCATCGCAACTGACAATCCCTGGCAACTTCGGTCGGCCAGTGACAACTCAACCGACGACACGAGCCGGAGCAGCGTTGACTGGGACGCCGCTCTACTACTCGACGAACAGCGGCGGGATCAATGCCTTCGCAGGTGGTTCAGTTTCGATCTGGGGCCAGGGCAACTTCACGACGGCGACACTGGAAAGCGACGGGACCATCTCGGTCGACCAACCCGGAGGATTCTTCAACAGAGGCAGCTCGGGCTGGCAGCTTGCGTTGATGCTGGTTCAGATCGTCGCGATCCTGTTCGGGCTGGCCCTTGCGGGCTGGCTGATCGCCGCCGGCATCCGAACGCTCGGCAACACGTCAGCCGGGCTTCGGATGCACCGTGTCTGGCTGCGGTTGAAGCTGGTGCACCTTGCCTTGTTGTTCGCGCTCACGATGTGGACCGTCGCGATTTCTCGCAGCACGAAAGCGACGATCACGGTCGACAACCAATGGGTCGAGCCGCCGCTTTGGGAGCACATTGCCTGGAGCTTCGGCTACGCGGTTCCGATCTTGCTGATCTTCGCCGCATATCCGGTCGTCGTCTTCTTCACGATGCGATCGCGCGTGGTGCGGACGGCGGCGATGATGGAGTGACTTGGCCAAGGTCACGACTCGGAGCCACTCTGGAACTTCTGTATGCTCGACGTGATGCAACCGGTTCCTCTGGAAAACGACGCATTTCTCACACCGGTCCCGGGTCGCTGGTCGGCCGAGCGAGCCAACGCGTGGTACGACGCGTTGCCCTGGCTGGTCGGTTGCAACTACATCCCGGCGACGGCGATCAACGCGATCGAGATGTGGCAGGCCTCGACCTATGACGCGCCGACCATCGGCTGTGAGCTGGCACTCGCTCGTGAGACCGGTACTAACACACTGCGGGTCTACCTGCACGACCTCCTTCACGCGGACGATGCCGAAGGGCTCTATGGCCGAATGGACGAGTTCCTCCAGGCGTGCAGCGATGTTGGCATCCGGCCGATGTTCGTCTTCTTCGACGATTGCCACTACGGCCCGCCGACGCTCGGCGATCAGCCGGAGCCCGTGCACGCGTGGCACAACAGCGGCTGGCTCGCCAGCCCGGCCAAGGACGTCGCGGTCCGCTATGCCGACGGCACGAGTCCGGCGGCCGAGGTCGATCGGCTGAGGCGATACGTGCAGGAGACCATGCGTCGATTCGGTGACGACGAGCGCGTGCTCCTGTGGGAGCTCTACAACGAGCCCGGCCGCGGCGAAAAGACCGGCACGCCGGGACGCGAGGCGACTGACGTCGGCGAGCTTGGCGAGCGGTCGAACCGACTGCTGTTCGACGCGTGGACCTGGGCACGCGAGGTCGCGCCGTCGCAGCCGATCTGCTCGAGTGCACTCGGCTCGGTCGGCGAGGGCAACATCCACATCTCGCGCATCAACTCCGACGTCCACTCGATCCACTGCTACGGCCCGCCCAAGCCGACGCTTCGTCAGATTCGGGACTATCAGCAGGACGGCCGGCCGATCTTGATGACCGAGTGGCTGGCACGCAGCCAGGGCAACACGGTGCGGACGATTCTGCCGATGCTCAAACGCGAGCGCGTCGCGGCGATCAACTGGGGCATCGTGATCGGCAAGACCCAGACGCACTACGCCTGGTTCAGCCGGCAGCAGCTCGACGACGAAGGCGAGCATCTCACGCTTCACCGGGAACGCGAAGCACGTCACTTCCTTTGGCCGGGCGAGGCGATTCCGGAGCCGCCGCTCTGGTTCCATGACCTGTACCGCGCTGATCACACGCCCTGCGACGCGGACGAAATCGCCTGCTTCCGCGAGCTGACAACATCGCGGTAGAAGTCGCTTACACGCTCGGCCAGGACGTCCCACGCGTAGTCGGCCCGGACGTGAGCGCGCTGCTGGTCCGCGTAGGCGTCGCGCGACGCATCGTCGTCGAGCACGCGAGCCAGTCGCTGGCACAGGGCATCGACGTCGCCGACGGGAAAGATCAGGTCGCCCGTGCCGGCGCCGTCGAGCAGGAGTCGGTGGGGCGGGATGTCGCTGGCGACGACGCAGCTTCGCCGCTCCATCGCTTCGAGCACGCTCGACGGCAGGCCTTCGAGTTCGCTGGTTGTGACATAGGCCGAGGCGGTGCGGAAGAGGGTTTCGAGGGCGTGCCCCGTGCGATGGCCGGCGAAGACGACGCCGTCGCCGGCGCTGGCTTTGAGCTGCTTCATCCAATCGTTGTCCGGGCCTTCGCCGACGA
>JBCDKH010000304.1 GCA_038746835.1 Planctomycetota bacterium
AGCCGCCGCTGATGCTCGGCCTCGCCGTCTGGATGGCGGCCAAGCACGCCCTCTCGTTCCTCGGCGACACGACCGAGCTGGCGATCCCCGCGACCGGCGAAGAGATCCTGATGCAAATGACGGCGATGGCCGCGGACCACCCCAGTCTGATGGCGAGCACGCCCTCCTGACAGCCGGCTCGATCAAGACGAGTTCACCACCAGCCAACGCGTGCACGAAGAAGCGATCGTGCTTTTCTGACAGGATCAACAGGATCGACGGGATGCGTCCAATCCTGTCCATCCTGTAAATCCTGTCCAACCAACTCCCTCCGTGCTCTCCGTGGCTCTGTGGTGAACCTTCTCACCCTCAGAGAGAGCCGACTTCAAGCGGCGTGTGCCAGTTAGAGTGAACCGATGCCGTTCGCCGAGCTGATCCGCCGCAGCGCCGAACTCGCCGACGCGGGCGAGCCGTTCGTCGCCGTCACGCTGACCGAAGCCTCCGGCTCGACGCCCGCCGACGCCGGCGCGAAGATGCTCGTCACCGCCGACGGGCTCGTCGCGGGCACGGTCGGCGGCGGCCGCGTCGAAGCGAAGGCGATCGCGGTCGCCCAAGCGATGCTCGCCGAGCGGGCCGCGTGCCGCGCGCTCGACTGGAGCCTCAAGGCCGACGTCGGCATGACGTGCGGCGGCCGGGTCCGGTTGTTCTTCGAGCCGGTCGGCGTCGCGACCTGGCCGATCGTCGTCTTCGGCGCCGGGCACGTGACCCAGGCGCTCGCCGAGCTGCTGGTGCGGCTGCCGTGCCAACTCACCTGCATCGACCCGCGGCCCGATTGGCTCGCGCGGCTCCCGGCGGGCGTGCGACGCGACGAGTCGCCCGACCCCCCCGCCGAGGTCGCCCGCCTGCCGGGCGACGCGATGGTCCTCTGCATGACCCGCGGCCACGCGAGCGACCTGCCAGTCCTCGAAGCGCTTTTTAAGACCGACCGGACGTTCCCGTACGTCGGCGCGATCGGCAGCCGTGCGAAGGCGGCCGTCCTCCGCAAGGAGCTGCTGGCGGCGGGCGTCGCCGAAGAGCGGATCGTCTTTCACTGCCCGATCGGCCTGCCGATCGGCACGAACCACCCGGCCGAGATCGCCGTGAGCATCACGGCCCAGCTGCTCGAGGCCCGCGACGCGCGTCAGACGTGAGTCTGTCCCGGTTACACCTTCGTGTTCAGCGATTTCTTGTGGCAAACACTAGAGTAGCAGTTGGCAATCAAGATCTCAGAGCCGTCGGCGGACGCGATGAAGTCGAAGAAGCGGCAAGAAGAACAGGAAAAGCAACGACGCTTAGAGCCAATCTGCAAGGCGTTGAAGCAACACTTTGAAGGCAAAACGATTTCGGCACGCTGCCCGAAGTGCAAGTCGCTGGTTGCTGTAGTGTCTCTCAATGAATCGGCATACCAAACTAGCTGCGATTGTGGTTGGTGCACCGATACTCTCCGAGGACTCTGAAGTCGACAACGATTCTGAAGCGGCCCAGGAGGCGTCGCCCTTGGTCGCGAAGCGGGTCAATCCAACGATTAGTGAGCCGTATCGATTGGATTCAGGCGCAAATACGATAGGAACACCCATCCTTCGGACTGCGCTTGCTGATCATGACCGATTCCGAGCTATCCCGATTCATTGCAACCGACGCCCTGGTGTGCATTCGACGGGAAGCAATCGACCAACGCTCGATGCAAGCGTTCGTCCTCGCCTTCTCAGAATCACACGCCTTGACGCGGTACGTCTACGACTTCCACGTCGACGGGCACTTGCTGTTGCGACGACGCGACATCACCGCCGTCGAATGCCGCCGAACTGACCAGTTCCAACGAGAGTTGCTCGTCGAACAAGACGCTCTCGACGCGGAGAACAACAGGGCGTACCCCAAGACTTCGTTCCTGGCAGCTCTCGATTCCCTGGAGCAAGATGAACTTGTCATCGTGGAATGCGAGGAACCAGACCACGAGGTTTTCGCAATCGGACGATACGCCGGACGAGACGAACATGGGCTTGTCCGACTGCACGAGTTTTCTGGCGCGGGTAGTTGGAACAGCGACCTCTCGTCTTTCGATCCTGACGACATCACTTGTTGCTCTTTTGGGGGCAACTACATCCGGTCCTACCAGCGGTACTTCGACCGCGTGGGCTTTCCCAAACTGCCAAGAAGATAGCCGTCGGATTTGTTCGTAATTGACGAGCTTCGCGCTACGAGCGGCGAACCCTGCTACCGGCAGGCCTCGGCCAGCAGCTCCATCGGGTGAACGACTCGGACGTGGGCGAGCGTCTCATCGGCTCGGCAGGCCAGGTTGAGCTGGTGCTGGCAGCCCGGGTTGGCCGGAGCGATGACGTCGGGCGCCGCCGCTCGCAGGTGGCCGAGCTTGCGGTTGAGCAGCTTGCCCGCCTGCTCGGGCTGCGTGATCGTGTAAACGCCCGCTGCGCCGC
>JBCDKH010000305.1 GCA_038746835.1 Planctomycetota bacterium
CAGCCGTACGCCCTTCGGCTGCGTGCCGACCGAAAGCTGCAGTGGCGAAGCAACCACAGCATGAACACGCCGGGCACGTCGCCCACGAGCCAGACCTTCCTGTCGACGGGTCAGCTCGCGGCCGGCCAATGGGCTCACGTCGCCGCCACGTGGGACGGGAGCAACGTCCGTTTCTACATCGACGGCGTCCTTGACTCGACGCACACGCTCACCGGCACCGTGGGTGTAACGACCGAAGACTCGGCCATCGGCTCGGACATCGTCGATGCCGACGAGTGGTTCGACGGCCGCATAGACGACCTGCGTGTCTACAACAGGGCGCTTAGCGACACCGAGGTCTTCGAGCTCGGCGGCAGCGGCCTGCGGCTGCACCTGAAGCTCGACGAGACTTCCGGCACGGTAGCGGACGACAGCGGCCCGTTTATCTTCGACGGAGACTTGATCGACGGCCCCGAGCCGGGCGTCGAAGGCGTTGTCGATCGCGCAATCCGGATGAACGACAACGATGCCAATCAAGAGCGGATCGAAATCCCTAGCACGGCGGTCGATGGTCTGACGGCGATGACGGTCACCTGGTGGATGAAGACCGAGAAGACCGGCGAAACAGCGATCCTCACCGGCGCCACGACCAGCGGCAGCAATCCCGCGAACTCCGTGCTTGTTTACTTCCGCAGCCACACCGAGTTCAGTCCCTGGGTGGATCAGTCGGAGGCAGGACGCTCGACCCTCTCCGAGTCGCTCGCCGACGGGCGGTGGCACCACTGGGCTTACACATGCGACCGCGCCGTCGGACGGTATCGGCTCTATCGCGACGCCGAGGAGGTCGCCACCCGAACCTTCACGCCGAGGTCGGGTGGCTTCGAAGTAGCGCCCGGCGGGCTGTTCGTCGCACACGACCAAGACACCCTCGGAGGGTCGTTCTCGCCCGAGCAAGCGTTGGTCGGCGACCTCGACGACTTCCGCATCTACGGCCGCGTCCTCGACGCGGAAGAGATCGCCGAGCTCTACGGCCTCATCGGCCACTGGCGTCTCGACGAGATCGACGGCGACACGGTCGCGGTCGACGACACCGCGTTCGCGCACAACGGCGACTACGTCCGCACGCCGACCCTCGAGGAAGAATCACCGTACCCGAGCGAGACGGTCCGCACAGCCGCGCGGATGGAGCCGGGCGACTACTTGCGGATCCCCAACAAGGACCACCTGGAGGTCGGCAAGGACGACGCCGACTTCTCCATTGCTTACTGGCTGAAGAACAACCGTGAAGCGTCGGGGCAGTGGCGCGAAACGATCAAGAAACACTTCGACGGCCGCCGCCGCACCTTCGCGATGTGGCTGCGCCCCGACGACAACCGGATGCACTGTCGGATCAGCACGAAGCACGCCTGGAACGAGGGAACCGACACCGTCAGTGGTTTCGATCCCGGCGTCTGGCGGCATATGGCTTACGTCAAGCGGGGCAGCGAACTCCGCCTCTACGTTGATGGCCTCTTCGAGCGAGCCGACACCCTGCAGGGTGAAGTCGTCAGCAACAACGGCGATATCTACGCGGGCGTGCGGAGCACGGGCTGGCGAAACGACGTGACGCTCGATGACTTCCGCATCTACTCACGGGCGCTCAACGACTGGGAGGTCGCCGAGCTGCACGGCCTGGTTGGCTGGTACCGCATGGAAGACCTTGCGGGATCGGTCGTCACCGACTCAAGCGGCACGGCCAACCACGGGGCCGTGGTGGGCTCCACGCCGTCGTGGCCGACCGACGCCCGTGAAGGGCTCGCGTCGATCGAGCTCGACGGCACGAACTACATCGACGCCTCCAACGATTGGGCGCGTGGCGAAGGCGGCGGGGCGGTCGCAGCGTGGGGCAAACTCGTCCAGCGGGACTCGGGCGGCAGCGAGTTGGTGTCGCTCAGCAACCGCCTCGCGATTCGACTGGATCTGGCGTGGAGCGGCCCTCAAGCCGCGCTCGCGTTCGCCTACAACGGCAGCGGCTGGCAGCCCATCAACTCGGGCCGGAGCTTCGAGGGAGGTCGTTGGTCGCACTTCGCCGCGTCGTATCGCGAAGACATCCGTGAGCTCAGCTTCTACATCGACGGCGTGCTGGTGGACACGGCCACCCTTACGGGATCGCCCGATTTCTCAGCCGCTTCGCTGCCGATCCGCATCGGTCAGCACGCGGGCTCCGAGACGGTGCGCAACTTCACCGGCCTGATCGACGACGTCCGGGTCTACAACCGTCCGATCAGCCGCGCCGAGGCGCGGGGCTTGTACTACGGAAGCCAGACACCAGGGTTGCGAATCGTCCGCTGGAGCGAGGTCGCCAACCCGTGACGCCATGGTTCGTCCCCATTCCCTTGCGCCACTCCGACGCTCCAACGGGTTCACACTCGTTGAGCTCGTGATCG
>JBCDKH010000306.1 GCA_038746835.1 Planctomycetota bacterium
CGCGGGCTTACAGCCCGCAGATGTGTTCGTTGGATCACGCTGTTTGCGACCCGAACCTGCGGGCTGTAAGCCCGCGGCTACCGGAAACGGGAACGGTTGGGCACTTCACGCCGCCTGAGCGTCATCGGCGTCCGGCGTTTCCGGACGGGCTGGGGGCTCGGGGATCGAGAAGTCGTCCTGGTACTCACCGCCCGGGGCGTCGGGGACGTCGCTGCTGTGGGTGCTCTGGAAGCGCCCCGGCACGCGCATCTGGAACGTGTCAGGTCCGGCGTTGACGCGGTCGAGCTGTTCGAGCTTTTCCAGGTACTTCATCACCGTGCTGCAGACGGTCGCGTGGCTCCACGTGAGCGGGCTGACGCTGATCGGGTCGTTCGTGTACGGATTGACCTGCTCGGCGAGCACGCCGGACTCCAGGGCGTGACTGGCGGTCCACTCGAAGATCGGATGGGCCTCTTGAAGCTCGCCCTTGGTGTTGGCGACGTGGATCTTGTAGTCCGCCAGCCAGAGCGTGCAGATGAACCACGGGTTGCCCGGCACCTTGTCGATGTCGTCGCTGATGCGGTGGTAATAGTCGTTCGTGTACCGGGCGACGCCGCCGACGTCGGTCTTGACCCACAGCTCGTCCTCGACGGCCTGCATGGTCGCCTGGACGCGCGGGTCGTCGCCGGCGAAGAGGTGGAACTTGTAGATCGCAAAGAGCGACGCGTCGATGACATCGTCGACCTCGAACAGGCCGTCGCAGTCGGGCTTTTCGTGGAGGGTCTCGGCCTCGGGGTCCTCGTAGTGCGGTTCCTGCGGCGGACCCTTGGCATCGGTTGGAACGAGCCGGCGGGCGAATCGGCCCAGGCGATCGCTCCAGAGGTACTTCGCCGCGGCCTCGCGAATCTCGGCAGCAGCTTTGCCGTACTTCTCGGCACGATCCGAGTCGCCGAAGCTGACGGCGAAGTTCCGCGCCGCGATCAGTCCGCCGTAGACGGTGGCGACCGTGAACGCGTGGATACCCCACCGCTCCTCCCACAGGTCATAGCTCGGAAGTGGCAGGCCGGTCTTGTCGTCGCGGTACGCGCACATGAAGTCGGCCGCCGGGATGACGACGTCAATCCACAACGGGCGGACGTACTCCGTGTCGCGGTAGCGCCAGTAGTGACGCCACATCGCCCATACGACGAGCGCGGTCTCGTCTTCCTGGATGGGCAGCGACGGCTCGCCGTCCTTGATCCACGGGTGCCAGCTGGAGGCGGGCGAGCCGTCGGGGTTGTACTTGTGCAGGAAAAAGCCCTCGGGTTGGATCAACCGCTGACAGAAGCTGTAGAAGTTGCGGGCCAAGTCGCTGAACCCACAGAGATCAAGCGCGTCCGCGACGAGTGCTCCGTCCCTCGGCCACATGTAGCTGTATGTGTCGCGGGCGAATTGCATGATGTCGCTGTCGTTCGCCGCCAGGATCGCGCCTTCGTCGTCGATCTGCGTGCGGACGGTCAGCAGCGACCGCTTGAACATCTTGACGACCGGCTCGGACAGGTCGCCGAACTGGACGCCCGCGCCCTGGCTCCAGAGTCGCCAGTAGTCGGTCGTGCGTTTGACGACCCGGCCGGGCGTCTGTCGCGTGAGCCAGCGGTGCAGCTCTGCCACCTCGTCACGACTCTTGCCGGCAATGATGGCCATGTAGAGCGTGCGGGTCTCGCCGGGGGCTAGGTGGACGTTGATGCTCATCGTCGCGTCGACGGCACCCTGGGCGATCGGGTTCATGCCCAGCTTGCCGTCCTCGGCATCGCGGTACGTGCCCTCTGCCCCACCGAAGCCGCTGGTGCCGGTGGCGTACTCATCGACGCGCTGGCTAATGGGGTACTCACCGCCGTTGCCGTGCTCTTCGAAGAACGTGGCGGAGAGGTACCGCTTGCCGCGGTAGTGGACCATGCTCTTGAGTTCGGGATCGTAGTACGCGGTGTCGCCGATCCGCGTTCCGAACATCAGGAAGTCGTTATGGTGAAACAGCTTCACCAGCCGGGCGGAGTCGAGACGGTTGTGGACGCGCACCTTGCGGACCAGGACGTTGCGGTTGAAGTCGACGACGTCGTTGCAGTGCAGGCTGATCTGCAACTCGTCGTGCCACAGGTCAACGTCCGTCGTCAGCGCATCATCGAGGTAGCGAAGACGTCGTTGGAAGCCGTCGTCGCTGGTCCAGGCGAGCTTGCCGGCCGACTCGTTGCGTCCCTTGGGTCCTGGAATTTCGGCCCAAACACCGAAGTGGCAAGGGCTTGCGCCGGATTTGTTGTCTTGGCCGACGTGCGGGAATTAGCTATCGCGCAGCGGATTTTGATCGTCAACCGTGAGGAGCAAACGGCCATTACCAACAGGAAGATCGCGTGGCATGTCTCTCCTGAATCGGCC
>JBCDKH010000307.1 GCA_038746835.1 Planctomycetota bacterium
CCGGTCAGAGGAGTTGAAAAACGGCCTCGGCGACGCGCTCGCGGACGGTGTCGATGTCGCCCTCGACGCGGGCACCGGCAGCCCTGGCGTGGCCGCCGCCGCCGAAGGGTTGGAGCAGGGCGGCGCAGTCGACTTGGCCTTTGCTGCGCAGGCTGACCTTGATCGCCTGCTTGCCGGTCGGATCGGGCGTGAGCGGTTCGCCGACGAGCAGGGAGACGGCGACGGACGCGATTTTCATCGGCTCGTTGATGAGGTCTTCCGAGTCCTGGGCCTCGGCGTCGGCGGCCTGGTAGTCGGAGCGTCGCAGCGTCATCACGGCCAGGCGATCGTCGTGCCGGAGGTCGAGCGACGACAGGCCTTTGGCGAAGAGCTGGATTTTTTGCGGGCGTTCGCTGCGGTAGAGCCGGGCCATGAGCGCGTCCGGGTCGGCCCCGGCGGCGACGCATTCGCCAGCCAGCTGGAACGTGCGGGCGGACGCGTTGGAGTAGCCGAACCAGCCGGTGTCGGTCGCCATCGCCGCGAACAGCGCGACGGCCATCGGCTCGTCGATGGAGACGTCGAGCGTGTGGATCAGCCGCATCGCCACCTCGGCCGCGGCGCCGGCGGTGGTGTCGACGAGGTGCCGGTCGGGCCAGTCCTCCTGGGTCAGGTGGTGATCGAGGACGAGCTTGCGTCCATCGAAGGCCTCGACGGTCTCGCGTAGGCTGGGCAGCTGCGACCACGTGCCGGTATCGCAGACGAGCAGCGTGTCGACACCGTCGAAGTGGGGTGCGGGTGGTACACCTTGTTGCATGACTTGGTGGGGCACGCCGTGATAGAGGAAGGCGTACTTCTCGGGGATTTCGCTCAGGACGAGGCAGGACGCGTCGAAACCGAGCGACGCGAGTGCGCGCTGCAACGCCGCGGTCGTGCCAAGTGCGTCCCCGTCGGGTCGGACGTGTGTCGTTAGCAGAACGCGTTTCGAGCCGCGAAGTTCATCAGCAAACGCACTTACTTCGACGTCGGACGGAGTCATGGAAGAGGGTACGGAGCAGCGTCGAGACGAAGTCGTTCGTGGTGACGGAGCCGTGGGCAGAGCGAAGCGTCGCCCCGGGGCGGGGTTAGACGCTGCATCGAGACCAGACCATGGACGACGCTTCGCTCTGTCCGATGCTTCGGGGGGAGACCGTGTTTCGAGCGTGTCGAGTGTCGGAGCTTTGTGCCTGGAGCGCTCGAGCCTCACGCGTCCGGGAGGTCGACGAGACCCGGTCCGCGAGTGAGCGAAGTCAAAGCGAACGTCACCGTCGTGACCGCAGCAAATCCGGCTGCAATGACGTAGAGACCAGACGCGTGGTCGAGCTGCGTGGTTGCTGACGTCGCGACGCACGCTGAAAAGGCAGCAGTAGCTGCGAGCAGCAGCGGAACTCGGATGACGCGTCGTCGGACGATGCACGAGGTGACCAGCGTCACGAGAGCGATCACGAGCCAGACGGCATCGCCGCGGAGGAGGGCGGCGAGTTGGGCGTTGAAGTCCGACTGAGCCGGCCGCAGCACGGCGGCCGAGCCGTAGAGGGCGGCGGCGAACATCGCGATCGCCGGCAACGCCAGCACCACGCCGAGGCGGCGCGCCTTGAGGTCGCGAATCGGGTCGGATGGTGTGTCGATCATCGAATCGTCCAATGACGTCGCGTCGCTAGGGCCGCGCCGTCATCCTGAGCGAGCGTAGCGAGTCGAAGGACCTCGCTTGCCATTTGACCGCAGAACCGGGCGAGGTCCCTCGGCTTCGCTCGGGATGACGGACAGAGTTCTGGTGCCACTGCATCATTGCAGTGCTTCGTCCCGACCACTGCAAGAATGCAGTGGCATCGGAGCGGTTGAAATGATGACTGCACTCAAGAGAGAACCGCGACCTGTAAGGTCGCGGCTACCCGAAGTGGTTTTCACATCCACGCGATCCGAGCACCTCACCCCGGTGACGGAACCGGACCGGTGCCGACCTGGACGTCGGGGTCGTCTTCGTTGCCGGGGGCGATGACGGTCCCGCGGCGGGGGGTGTCGGGGGTCTTGCCGCGTTCCTGGTCGAGCAGGTCGCTGACGGTCGGCTTGGTGACCTTTTCGCCCTTCATGATCCGGTCGATGTCGGCCGAGTCGAGGGTTTCGTGCTTGATGAGGGCTCGGGCGACCTCGTCGACCTTGTCGCGGTTGTCTTCGAGCAGCTGGACGGTCTCGGTGAAGAGGCTGTCGATGAGCTTCTTGACCTCTTCGTCGATGATCTGCTGGGTTTCTTCGGAGTAGGCCTTGGTGCCGCCGAGGTCGAAGCCCTGCATGCCGTTCTCTTCCTCGCCGTAGAAGACGAAG
>JBCDKH010000308.1 GCA_038746835.1 Planctomycetota bacterium
AGGACACGGGCCTCGGCGAGATCCGCAAGCACGCTGCGATGGTCGATCGCTCCGGAGCAAACAACACCGAGAAGCCCCCGCACGCCGGCCGCGCCGAGAAGCGCGACCTGTGGGACGCCTACGCACAGCACGTCATGCAGTTCCTAAACATGAACGGCAAGCAACTCAAGATCGTCATCGATGCCTCCAACGGCATGGCCGGCGCGATGCTTCCCAAGATCTTCGGCAAGAAGGGCGCCAACGTCGAAGGCCTCGAGATCACCGAGATCAACTACGACATCACCAAGGGCGAGTTCGTGCACGAGCCCAACCCGCTCGTCGCCGAGAACCTGCGGCAGACGCAGGAAGCCGTCATCGCCGAGGGCGCGGACCTCGGCTTCTGCTTCGATGGCGATGCCGACCGCTGCGTCGTCATCGACGAGAAGGGCAACGCCGTCGCGTGCGACCACCTCACGGCCGTGCTCGCGCCGCACTTCCTCGCACAGGCCCCGGGATCGACCGTGGTCTACGACCTACGCTCAAGCAAGGGCGTCGCGGAAGAGATCAAGAAGGCCGGCGGCAAGCCGCTCATGGGCCGCGTGGGCCATGTCTTCATGAAACAGGCCCTCGCCGACACCGGCGGCATCTTCGGCGGCGAGCTCTCGGGCCACTTCTACTTCCGCGACAACTTCAACGCCGACTCCGGCGCGATCGCCATGGCCACCGTCCTCACTGTTCTGACGGGCCAGGACAAGACCATGAGCGAGCTCGTCGCGCCCGTCGTCAACCGCTACGTCCAGTCCGGCGAGATCAACTTCGAGAACGAAGAGAAGGATGAGGCCCTCGAAGCCATCGTCGAAGAGTTCGGCCCGGGCTCCGACGACGACGGCGACGTCGAAGAACTCGACGGCATCACCATCGACTGCTTCGACAAAAAAGGCTGGTGGTGCAACGTCCGAAAGAGCAACACCGAGCCGCTGCTCCGGTTGAACCTCGAAGCCAAGGACGACGCCACCCTGCGGCACGCCGTCGAGCGCATCGCACCGATGCTCGGCACACGCGTCGCCCATTGACGCTCGATACACTCAAGAGAACGGTTCCAACCCACCAAGCTTCGGCCGGGAGCGACAATGAATCTGCAACACTTCTTTGATCATTGGTCGATCCGCGAGAACCCATTCCGCGGCGAGGAAGCGAGGCAGGACGCCGTCTTCCAGAAGCTCGGCGAAGAAGCGGGCGAGGGGCGCCTCCAGACCGCTGCCCACTCCGACTTCGAGAAGATCCTGGGTCAGCTCGATCGCCCCTCCACATCGATCGTCTTCGGCGAGAAAGGCAGCGGAAAGACGGCTATCCGCTTGCAGATTGCCGCCGCAGTCGCCGCCCACAACAAGGCGAATCCCGATGGCAAGGCCCTGCTCATCGCCTACGACGAACTGAACACGGTGCTCGACCGTTTCTACGAGCGTGCCGGCGGCGGCGAACCTCTCGAAGTCCTCCGCAAACTCCGGCTCCAGGACCACATCGACGGCATCCTCATGGCCGCCGTTCCCGGCATGGTCGACACGATCATCGGCGAGACCGCATCAGGCCGATCGATCGATCTCGGCGAGGGCGTCCGCCGGCGCGCCCGCTCGCTCGATCCCACGAGCCGAAACGACCTGGTCATCCTGCAGTCGCTCTACGACCGACCCGAGCGAGCCGACGACCGCACGGCCAAGCTGCGCAAGGCGATCCGTGTCCGCCGACCGCTCGGCGCGGCGGGCTGGACGATCGGTGCGTACGCGGGCTGGCTCATCCCCGTCGGCGTCATCATCGCGTTCTTCACGATCGGCAACGGCGAGACTAACGTGCTGTGGAACACGGCGTTCTTCCTCGGCCTCGCAGCTTGGGTCGCGCTGCTCGTCAAGAAGTTCGTCTTCGACGCCGCGACCATGCGCCGCACCGCCCGCAAGCTGCGCCGGCAGATCCGCGTGTGCAAGCGGCTCGAGCAGAGCTTCGCCGCGTCGATCGCCTCGATCGATCCCAAGCACCGCCACGAGGGCGTGCTCCCGCTCAGCGACGCCCCCGATACGCGCTACGCGCTCATCGACCGCCTGCGCCAGGTCCTCGCCGCGTTCGGCTACACCGCCATGATCGTCGTGATCGATCGCATCGACGAGCCGAGCCTGGTCAACGGCGACGCCGAGCGCATGCGCGCCGTTGTCTGGCCCATGCTCAACAACAAGTTCCTCCAGCAAGACTCGCTCGGGGTCAAGATGCTGCTGCCCATCGAGCTGCGTCATGCGATCTACAAGGAGTCGAGCCAGTTCTTCCAGGAGGCACGCCTCGACAAGCAGAACATGGTCGATCGGCTCA
>JBCDKH010000309.1 GCA_038746835.1 Planctomycetota bacterium
CAACAGGTCACGCTCCGGGGCATCGCTTCGCTCAACCCACGGCTTCCGATACGGTCCGGATATGAAGGAGATCGTGCTACCCGACGACCAGAGGTGGGTGCACCTGATCCTGCACACACGCGGGTCTTGGTTGCACGGCGACTCGCGCGGATTCCGGAGTCGAGGGCACCGTCTCCACTCGTCCGGTGATTACAAAGCCCCGCCTCCGCCCGGGGAACATGCGACGACACGCAACTTCCACCGAGCTCGAAGCCGAGAAGCGATCCGTCTCGATCGGGAGTCTCAAGTTGCGGTGCTCGGCGTCATTCCGGCAAAGCTTCGTTTGCTCAAAGTCGAACCACTCGCGGCGTCGGTCGCGCCAACGCACTTGCACATCCTGACGTCGGCACCGAATGGCCACGCCGAGACCAATGCGGTCGTTGCCAAACTGAAACAGCGGATGAGTTACGTCTGCAGCTCCGCAATCCAACGTCCGATTTGGGCAGGTGGCATGGGCACCAAGACCGTTCGCACCCGCGATCACCAGTTGGCGACGTTCCGCTACATCCGCGACCGACAAGGCTCTGACGCGCTCGTCTGGACTTTTCGGGACGAGCGGTAGTCAGCGTCACGAACCAGGAAGCCGTGGGCTGAGAGAAGCGATGCCCCGGAGCACTTGCAGAGCCCCGGAGCTTCCATCGATCAGCTTCTGTCAACCAACCGCATCCGATCTTCGGACCGACTGTCTCGAATCCGTCCTCAGTTCCCATCTCCGAACGCGAGCTTGAACGCCGTCGCGACGGCGAGCAGCGACCAGAGGATGTCCCAAGGCGAGAACATGGCTGCGAAAGCAGAGCCGAACGTGATGCCGCTCGAAGGTGGTTGCCAGGCGGCGATCTCTGCGTCAAGCGATGCCAGCGTCATCCCGTTGCAGTCGCTTTGAATCTCTGCGTAGGGAACGCGCGGCAAATCCTCGACCTCCGACGTCAGGTCGTCCATCGAAATCGAGCGAGCGTCTGTGAAACGCAGTTCTGCTAAGTGCTGACGCTTCCAGTAAAGCTCAAGTTCCTCGTCGGGAATGTCGGCGACCAGCGCTTCGGCCTCGACCCTGGCTGCCTCGTCCTCATCCCACGTTGTGTCATTGAAGTCACGACCCGCTTCGGCGTGGACGTCGTCGACCATCATCCACGGCAGATCCGCCCGGGCGAAGTTGGGATCGTAACTGACATTGCTTGTTTGCGCCACCGAATTGAGAAGACCTGCTCCAAGCGCGATCAAGGTAGCTGGGACAGCTTTTGTGCAGATGATCATCAGCAGTGCGATCCCGCCAGCGACGATACCAGCAGTCGTTGAGGTCCTGCCGTAGCCAAGGAGCATGCCTCCGCCGACAAGTGCTCCCAGGCCCCAGGCGACAAGACCGCCTTCGCGCTGCGTGAGGACGAGGATGACGAGCCAAATCACCACGCCGATGATCGCTGCCACGCTGGCCAGCGAGGTGCCGAGGATGAAGCGGCCGACGTCGGTGTTTTCCCGGGCTCGGATGGCGTCGGAAGACTTGCCCTTGTTCCTCTTTTGTTTCAAACCGCCCTTGGCAGCCTGGGCCAGAGCCAGGCGTTCGCGAGGGGTGAGTTTCTTGCCGTCGAGATGGGTTGGGACTGCCACGGAACTGTCTTTCTCTCTACTGAACCACTTGCAACACCCCACCCGAATCACGCGCCGGGCCGTCTGTTGCTGCTGCTGACACTGCAAAGTACCAAGCGACAGCAGGATGTCGAGAGGACGTCCGGGGCAAGGTGTCGCACCCCTCGTTAAAGTTGCGCGAGCATGCAACCGCTCGACTACATCGTCATCGCCGGGTACCTGCTCGGACTGCTCACCATCGGGGCCGTCCTGACGAAACGCGCTGGACGCAGCGGCGACGACTACTTCTTGGCCAATCGCGGCACGCCGTGGTGGGCGCTCGGAGCCAGCGGCATGTCGAGCAACCTCGATGTCGCCGGCACGGTCACGATCATCGCGCTGGTTTATCAGTTCGGTATTCAGGGATTTTTCGTCGAGATGCGTGGCGGCGTCGTGCTGCCGATCGCGGTGTGGCTGGCGTTCATGGGCAAGTGGCACCGCCGCAGCCAGGTGACGACGACGGCCGAGTGGATGGTGCTCCGCTTCGGCCAGGGCGAACAGGGCAAGGTCGCCCGGTACACCGCCGCGCTGACGTACCTCGTCATCACTGTGCTGATGGTGACGTTTTTCCTGACGGCGGCGGCGAAGTTTGTCGCACAGTTCATCGGGGGCGTCGATCCGACGTTGGCAGCG
>JBCDKH010000310.1 GCA_038746835.1 Planctomycetota bacterium
ACAATCGCGAGGCACCGCTCCTGGCGCGGCTCATTGGAGACGCGACGGTCGAGCAGCTTGTTCCAGAGACGAAGTCGACGTCAGAGCGAAGCGTCGACGCGGGTCCGCACGAACATCAAAGTGCTCTCGACGGACCCGGGTCGACGCTGCGCTCTGACCACGGCTTCGGTGAGGGTTTGTCGGTTCGAGCACACGAGCAGGAGTGGATCGTCGTGATCGACGGTGCGCGCGCGTCGGACATCGCGCGGTGGTCCGACGAAGGGTTGTGCCAGCCCCAGGATGCGACGAGTGCTGCGGTCGTTCCGTTGCTTGGTATAGAGCCCGGGCAGACCGTGCTCGATCGCTGCTGCGGCGTGGGCACCAAGACGCAGCAACTCTCCGAAGCCGCGGGCGAAACCGGTCGCGTATTCGCGGTCGACAGTCACGGGGCACGGATCAGCACGCTCCGCAAGCTCGCGAAGCAGCGGCCCTCGATGGGCAACGTCACGGCCAAGCGGGCGGAGTGGTCGTTCGACTTCCCCGACGACTGGCCCGAGCGGTTCGACCGCATCCTCATCGACGCCCCGTGCTCCAACAGCGGCGTCCTCGCACGCCGGGCCGACGCCCGGTACGCCCAGACGGACGAGGCCGAATTGCGCGACATCCAGAATTCACTTCTCGACGACGTCTGGCCGCTGCTGGCAGAAGGTGGCCGGGTCGTTTACGCGACGTGCAGCATCTGGCCGGAGGAGAACGACCGGATCGTCGACGCGTTCGTCAGCCGAACGCCCGGCGTGAAGGTTGTTGATCGTCACACCTGGCTGCCGAGCTTCAAAACCGACGACCCGACCCGCTACCGCGACGGCGGTTACGCGGCGGTGCTGGAACGGGCATAGCTCCGCACAATCCTGAGCATCGTCTCGATGCCGACGGCGAGCGCGTCGTCGGTGAAGTCGAACCGATCGGTGTGGAGCGCCGGATAGTCGTCGCAACCTTCTGGCAGAAGGCCGATGAGGAAGAAGCAGCCGGGCACGCGTTCGAGGAAGTAGGAGAAGTCCTCGCCGCCCATCGCAGGTCGGTCGGCCGGCAGGTAGCGGTCACCCGCGACGCGGCGGACGAGCTCCGTCATCGCCGGGTCGTTGACCGTCGGCGGATAGCCGTCGTTCCAGGTGAACGCGACGTCACACCGCCCCGCCGATGCTGCGGCTTCGAGGCGTCGTCGCATGGCGTCGCGGGCGTGCTCGCGTGTCTCCGGCAAGAGCGTTCGGCACGTCCCGCCGACGACGGCCTCGCCTGGTATCACGTTGTTCGCGGTGCCGGCGTGGAACCGGGTCACCGACAGCACGGCCGAGTCGGTCGGGTCGATCTCGCGACTGACGAGTTGCTGCAGGTCCGTCACCGCACCGGCCGCGACGACGAGCGGATCGCGCGTGAAGTGCGGGAACGCCGCGTGTCCGCCTTGCCCTGTGAAGACCGCCTCGAACGTGTCCGTCGCCGCCAGCAGTGGGCCGGGCTTGGATGAGACGCAACCAACCGGCAGCATCGGCCAACCGTGAAGTCCGAACGCCGCCTCGACCTTCGGCCCGAACGCCGACGTCCCGTCGAGCACGCCGGCTTCGCACAGACGTCGTCCACCGCCGCCGCCCTCTTCGGCCGGTTGCCAGACGAGCTTGATGCAGACGTCAAGCTGCTCGTCGACCAGCGCCGCCGCGACGCCGAGCAGGTTGGCCGTGTGGCCGTCGTGGCCGCAGGCGTGCATGACGCCCTCGCGCTCGCTGGCATAGTCCAGGCCAGTCCGTTCGACGATCGGCAGCGCGTCGATGTCGGCCCGCAGCAGGATGCACGGTTTGCTCGTGTCGCCGAGCACCGCGATGGTCGCCGTCGGCGCGTCGTCCGGCCCGGCGACGTGATCGATCTTCAGCCGATCCAGCTCCCCCCGAATCAACGCGGCCGTGTCGTGTTCCTCGTAGCCGAGCTCCGGAATGCGATGCAGCTGGCGACGCAGCGTGGCCGCGTGTTCGGAAAGGCTTGCAACATCGGCCATGGGACAAGCCTACCCGTACCGTCGGCCCATGCGACTCGTCCGCTGCCTGCACGAAGGTTCGCCCGTCCACGCCATCGACCGCGGCGAACGTCTCGCCCTGATCGACAGTCCGTTCACGCAAGGCCTGACCGGCACCGTCATCGATCGCCCAGCCACGCTGCTCGCTCCGATCGTGCCGACGGACATTCTGTGCATCGGGCTCAACTACG
>JBCDKH010000311.1 GCA_038746835.1 Planctomycetota bacterium
AGCGACCAGACCGTCGGCGCGGGCAGGCTCTCGGCCAGAGCGCGACCGGTGTTGACCCGCCCCGATCCGAGCAGCCCAACGTACTCGGGGTTCTCGGCGTCAATGTTGTCCGCCGTGCCGAGTAGTTGCGCCGCGACTTGATCGCGGGTGTAGCTCGGATTCGCCGACCAGATGAGCGCCGCAGCGCCCGCGGCGTTCGGGGCCGACATGCTGGTCCCGCTTTTAAAGCCGATGCCACCAATAGTCACCGTCGACAGAACGGCGCTGCCGGGCGCGGCCACGTCGATGCCGGTTCCGTAGTTGCTGAAGTCGCTCTTCTCGTCCAAAGACGTTGTGCTGGCGACGAGCAGCGTCTGATGGAAGGCTTGACGGGCCGGGTTGAGCTGGTCGTCGTTGCCTGCCGAGTTGAAGTGAAGGCCCCCGTTGTCGTAGTAGTACTGGAGGCCTGCGGTGAACGTCGGATCGCCGACAAAGCCGTTGATGTTGAAGCTCGTGTTGGCGATGCGTGCGCCGTTGTCGATCGCGTAGGCGAAGGCGTCGGCCATGATGACCGAAGTGAAACCACCATCCGCTCCAGAGATCCGGATCGGCAGGATTGAGGCGTGCCCGGCCACGCCAGCGATCTGATTGCCGTTGTTGGTAACGCCGGCCGCAATCCCGGCGACGTGCGTTCCGTGATCGTCGTCCTTGATGAGTGGGTTGGGGTCGTTATCGTCGCCGACGAAATCCCAGCCATTGAAGTCGTCGATGTAGCCGTTGCTGTCATCGTCGACACCGGCCACGCCGCGCACCTCCGCCGTGTTCTCCCAGATGTTCGGCGCGAGGTCCGGATGGTCGAGCTCGACGCCCTCGTCGGTGACAGCAATTACGACGTCCGAGTCACCGAGGGTCACATCCCAGGCGACGGGGTTCCCCATCAGCGTGTGGTGGTATTGATCGCCAAACGCCGGGTCGTCGGGCAGGAAGTCGAGGACTTCCCCGCTGTACTGGTAGTTCGGCGCAGCCCAGCTGACCTCGGGGATGAAAGACGCATATGCGAGCACGTCGCTAAGAGAGACGTCGCCAGCGTAGCCGACGTGCAAGACGGATAGATCTCGATCGCCCTGGGCCTCCAAGGTCACGACTTCGTCAAACCAGACGTTATCGAAAACCGCAAGCGAAGTTGTGAGATTGGACGCCAACGACTCGAGCACGTCCGTCACGTTGGCATCCTGTTGGATACCGAGGACGAACTCGTCAGGCACGATCGAACGCCCGAGACCATTGGTCTCAGGCAGCGTGCCTCCCGCCGAACGGGTGTCAGCGGCTCCGAACTCAGGCGAAACATTCACCTGCGGATCCGTCCCGCCGTGTATCAATCCACTCGCCAGTGACGTGTCCGCCGACAGCAACTGGCGGCCTTCCAGGGCCTCCAGCCGCAACGGCCGACTTCGCCCTCTCGCACCGCTGAACGACTTCCGATCCATCACAAACACCTACACGTGAGTCGGCCTACCCGCAGCTACACTCCTTGCCGCCCGGGCAGCTTCTCGCTGGTGGGCGTACCGGCCGGTTATCGAAGACTTGCGGCTAGCTAACGAAGCACCCCCGCCGAGCTCGTACGGCGGGGGTGCTGAAAGACTGCGACATCGAAGCCTAAGTCAGGCGACGCGTCGATTAACCATCGTCAGTGCTCCGAGGCCGAGCAGCACGACACTGGTCGGCTCGGGAATCGGGATGTTGCCACCGTAAAGAATGCCAATCGGGGCATCGAAAGCGCTGATCACGTCGAAGTCGATGAACTCAATAAAGTCGCCCGACGCATCCCAGACGAAGATGCCGTTGCCATCGGTGGCGCCGGGGACGTTCGAAAGCGTGCCTTGATTGGTCGCGTAAACCTCGCCGTTGGGTCCGCGGGTAACACCAAGTGAAGTGTTCATGATGATCGGATCGCCAGCATTCCCCACGACTCCATCGGGCACTTCAAAGCTGCGGAGGAAGTTGCCGTCGAGGTCGCGTTCGAAAACCATGTCGGCATCGATATCGACGGTTAGCACGGTGTCGGTGTTGCGGTCGTAGAACATCGAAACAGCGGAGCTCTGTCCGTTGTCGAACGCGATCCGGCTCGACAAACCGCCGCTCTCGATGTCGTGCACGTCGATGAAATCTCCCGGAGG
>JBCDKH010000312.1 GCA_038746835.1 Planctomycetota bacterium
ATCATCGCGTCTTCGACGGCATGGGGCATCTGCTTCAGGAAGCTCTTGGTGAGCTTCTTGAACTCCTCGTACGTCGTGCTGACGCGGACACGCTCGAGGTACTCCGCAAACGCGCCCTGCGGCCCGCTGATGCTCATGCCGTTGTCGTTGAGCACGACGAGAAGCTGACGATCGAGCGTGCCAGCGTTGTTGAGCCCTTCGAATGCCAGGCCATTGACGATGCTGGCGTCGCCGACGAGGGCGACGACATGGTTGTCCCGGTCCATCGCCTTGTCGGCTCGCGCCATGCCGACCGCGGTCGAGATAGCGGTCCCCGCATGGCCGACGCCGAAGAGGTCGTAGTCGCTCTCGCCGGGCATCGGGAAGCCACCAATGCCGCCGTCCTTGCGAAGCTGGTCAAACCCGGCCTGACGGCCGGTGAGCATCTTGTGCGGATAGCACTGGTGGCCCACATCGAACAGCAGCCTGTCCGGGCCCTCCGGGTATGGGCCGAAGTCGTAGACGTGATGCAGAGCGATGGTCAGCTCGACGACGCCGAGGTTGCTGGCGAGGTGGCCGCCACTTCTGCCGACGGCATCGAGGATGCCAGCCCGCATTTCGTCGGCGAGCTGTTCGAGCCCATTCATGTCCAGCCGCTTCACGTCGGCCGGCGTGGCGATGGTGGGCAGGATGGGCGTGCGGTTCGGCTCAGTCATCGGCAAGTCGCTACGGCACCACACTCTATGCGGCCCCAGCCGCTGTCTTACCCGATGCTGCTGCTGCTGGGAAGTGCCCGCAACTTTCAACGGCCCCGTCGCGCCCAGACCTCACGAACTGAGCCGGCGAATCAGTCCGATAATGAGGCACACAACGCCTGCGAGCAGGAGCGGAACCCCGATGCAGAAACTGATACCGCCCACGGCCCCGCTGCCGGCGAAGCTCATGATGCTCGGACCGACGAGCATGGCCGCAGACTCACCCTCGTCGGCGGTGACCTCGATCTCATACGTGCCAGCCGCGGGCAGGGTGAAACCCCGGATCGCGACCCACTCCGGTCCTCCGCCTTCAAACCGCTCATCGATCGTGGCGCTCTGGACGCTGACGCTGCTGTCGTCGGGAGCGGTGACGGTCACCGACAAACCAGCCGGCTCGACACCACCGTCGCTGTAAAGCCGGTAGTTTCCCGAATCGGTAGCGGAGAAAGTCGTTGAGCCGGGCGCGTCGAACTCCGACATCCCGCTGCCGAACTCAGTGACGATGCTGCCAATGGCAATGCCGCCGACGATCATCAGGACGACGCTAACCATGGTCAGCAGGCCGCCGATGATGAGAAGAACTTTGCCCTTCTTCTTGGGCGGCTCGTTTGCCGGAAGAGCGACGGGGTCGAAGGTCATAGCCCAAGACTAGCGGGCTCCCGCCGCCTCGCCAATCGGGCGGCTGCGCAAGCTGACAAACCCATCGATCTCATTGATGACGATCGAATAGGCTCATGCGATGAGAATCACTCGGGGTGACGGATCAGACCGACATTTGGTGCTCTCGCTCCTCACGATCCCCATCGTGTTCTTTCTCCTGATCACCTCGTTCCCGGCCGGCTTGCTGCCGCCCATGATCATCGGGTCGGTATTCGAAGATCGGCCGACGGCTGACTCCCAAAGCGGTGAGACCTTGTGGCTCCTGCTCGTTGCCGGAGTCGCGACTGTGATCCACCTCGGCGTCTCAACACTGGCACTTCGCAAACGCCGAAGCTGGTTTGCAGGACTGAGCGGAACACTGTGGCTCGCCCTGGCGTGGGTCGTTTACCTGCTCGGGCTCGGGATGGGCGTCTTGCTCGCGATCGAGATCGCCACCTGAATGATCAGTCGCCGTAACCGTCCGGGTGCTTCTCGTGCCAGGCCCAGGCGGTCTTGATGATCTCGGCTGGGTCCTTGAACTGGGCCTCCCAGCCGAAAAGTTCCTTGGCATAGGACGGATCGGCGTAGAGGGCGATCGCGTCGCCGGCGCGGCGATCGCCGTACTCGACCGGGACTTCCTTGCCTGTCACGGCCTCGGCGGCCTTGATGATTTCTTTGACGCTGAAGCCGCGACCGGTGCCGAGGTTGGCCTTGATTTCGCG
>JBCDKH010000313.1 GCA_038746835.1 Planctomycetota bacterium
GATCGCGATGCCGAGATAGATCGCGAATGAGAAGCCGACGATCAGGAAGGTCCAGGCTTGCACATCCATTGGGTCAATCCTCCCTGAAGCCGAAGCGGCGATCGAGCTTGTTCATCAGCACGACGTAGACGGCGATGAGCGCGACGAAGACGTAGATCGAGCCCTGCTGCGCGAACCAGAAGCCGAGCTTCGCGCCGCCGAGGCGGTACTCATTGAGCTGATCGACGAAGAGGATGCCGCAGCCGTAGCTGACGGCGAACCAGATGCCGAGCAGCACGGTCAAGTACTTGATGTTGGTCTTCCAGTACCGCTGCGCCGCGGACGGGCCTGTGTCTTGCGTTGGATCGTTTGGCATCGCGTGTCCTTTGCTGCGGCGTGCGTGAACGGTTCAGAAGACGAACTGGAGCTGGAGGCGCACCGACAGCTGTCCGCCGTCGGAGTCGAGCAGGCCCGTGCCGGGGTTCGGGCCGAAGCCGACAACGGTGGTGTCGTCCGGCGACTGGAAGAAGTACTGCACATCGCCGGTGAGCTTGAGCGCGTGGCCCGCGATGTACCAGTTTGCGCCGGCGAGCACCTCGTGGAACGGGTCGTCGCCCGGCGCGTCGGAATCGGGCACGAGCACGGTGTAGCGGCCGAATGTTTCGACGTTCTCCGACACGAACATGCCGGCCTGCGCGAGCGCGCCGAGGTCGATTTCGTCGCCGCCGCCGGGGAACTCGATGTGCCGGATGACGGCCGCGCCGAACAGGTTGTAGCCCGGCGCTTCGTAGCTAATGTCGACGGTTCCCTGAGTGAGGTTGTTGATCTCGGTGCCGAACAACGAGCGGGTCTCGCCCTGCCAATGGGTTGCCGCGCCGAGCAGCAGGCCCGGCTCCTCTGTGCCGAGGCTGGTCAGATCGGTGAAGTCGGCTTTGTTGCCGAAGAGCGCCGACTCCAGCCGAACGGTCACCGCGCCGGCCTCGGACTCGGTGTCAGTGGATAGTGGGCCCGCGGGAGCGAACGGCGAGTTCAGGCTGCGCAAGCCATCTGAATACGCAATCTCGAAGAGCGTTTGCCCCGTGAAGTACGAGAGCTTGACGCCCTGGCCGTAGATCGAAGCGAAGTCGATCGCGAGCGTGGAGCGTTCCACGGGCTGGATGAAGCGTTCGCTGACGAGCCACTCGCGCCAGAACGGCAGCTTGAACTGGCCGCCGGTAATCGACCAGCCATCGCCGATGACTTCGGACAGGTCCTGCTTGATCCAGGCATCGAGCAGACCGAACGTGCCGTTGCGGCCCGCGGAAGGCAGGATGAGAAACGTCGTGCCGTCGGCGACCTGGCCGGAGAAGACAAGCCGCGTGCGCTCGACCTGGAAGCCCGATTCGAACGTGTCCTGCGTCGGGGTGTCGTCGACGAAGTTAGCGTAGTAGCGGATCTGGGCGTAGCCGCCGATGTTGAGCCGCTTGGTACCGTCGGCGGACTGGATGAAGAACCGGCCGTCGTGCCCGGATTGGTTGGCCCGGAGCAGCGATCGCCGCTCGGCATCGGCGAACAGGTCGGCCTGGCGCGTGGGCAGCAGCGGGTCCGGCTGCCGATCCTGCCCACACGCCAACCCACCCACGCCGGCAGCACACGCCGCGACGAACACACAAATCATTTGACGCACGATCCACCCTTTCCGATAGAGCCTCTCGCTCGACGGCTATGACAGTCGAGAAACTCATCGAAATCTACTCTTTGAGTGGCAGTATGCCGGGTGGCGCGTTCCTACGCAAGGGCGTCGGTCCGCATCGTGCAAACACGGGTAACTGATGGCAGTCTGTTTGGATTAAGCGGTTCGGGCTTAATCCGACGTCACACGCAGTACCTCGGCGACCGTGGTCAGGCCCTCGGCGACCTTGGCCATGCCGTCCTGGCGGAGGCTGTGCATGCCGCGCTCGAGGCACATCCGGCGGAACTCGGACACGTTTGGGTTCCGGGCGATCACGTCGCGCAGCTGGTCGTCGACCGCCAGCAGCTCGTAGATGCCGACCCGGCCCGAGTAGCCGCCCTGGCGGCACTTCTCGCAGCCGACGGGCATGTAGACCTGCTGGCCGATGATGCCCGA
>JBCDKH010000314.1 GCA_038746835.1 Planctomycetota bacterium
GAGGGTTTGGTGCGGGGGTTCCCTCCAGCCCGTGCGTCGGGGGGGACCTCGCCTGGTTCTGCACGTTTTCCCGAACGAGGTCCCTCGCTCCGCTCGGGATGACGGAGATGCTGCTTCACACCAGAGCCCATATGAGACCGGATCGCGGGATGGGTCTTGCCGAAGTCCGCTGCTTCTTCTACAACCGGCTGCACCGCCACCGAACCTGCGTCCGCGCCGACCCACCAGCGAGCCCACCGCCACGCTCTTCCGACGACGACGCTGCCCATGAAGTCCCCTGCCCGCCCTGCTGTACGACCGCGGCCTCCTGTCTCTCGCGAGGTCCGGGCAGCGACGCCGCGCGAGCCCACGGGTGCAGACGTCGAGCCGCTCGACGTGCTCGTCACCGGCGGGGCCGGCTTCATCGGCTCGCACCTGTGCGACGACCTGCTCGCAGCCGGCCATCGCGTCCGCGTGCTCGACTGCCTCAGCCCGCAGGTCCACAGCCCGGAGACCCGTTCGCTTGGCCGGCCCGCCTACCTCGATGACCGCGTCGACGTCCACGTCGGCGACGTCTGCGATCGCCACGCCGTCGACGAGGCCGTGGAGCCGGCCGACGTCGTCGTCCACTTCGCCGCGGCGGTGGGCGTCGGGCAGAGCATGTACGACGTCGCCCGATACACGCAGACCAACGCCCTTGGCACCGCGACACTCATGGAGAGCGTCGTCGCCCGGCACAAGCGACGCCCGCTCAAACGCCTCCTCGTCGCAAGCTCCATGAGCGTCTATGGCGAAGGCCGATATCGCGACGCGAACGGCAGCGTTCACGATCACGCTTCGCGCGACATCGACGCCCTGCGCAGCCGCCTCTGGGAACCGGTCGACGACGATGGCCACGCCCTGGAACCGATCGCTACGCCGGAGGAGAAGTGCCCCGAACTCTCCAGTATTTACGCGCTGGGCAAGTTTGATCAGGAACGCATGAGCCTGCTGCTCGGCAGCGCAGCTGGCCTGCCGACGGTCGCGATGCGGTTCTTCAACGCCTACGGCCCGCGGCAATCGCTCGGCAATCCGTACACGGGCGTCCTCGCGATCTTCGCCGGCAGGCTCCTCGGCGGTGAGGCACCGATGATCTACGAGGACGGCCGGCAACGCCGCGACCTCGTCCACGTGACCGACGTCGCCCGCTGCTGCCGGCTCGCGATCGAGGCCGAGGCAACCCTCATCGCCGGCGAGGTCATCAACGTCGGCTCCGGCGAAGACCGCACCGTCCTGGACGTCGCTCGCGACCTGGCCGAGACGGTCGATCGGGCCGAGGTCGAACCCGAGATCGCCGGCAAGTACCGCGTCGGCGACATCCGTCACTGCTTCGCCGACATCTCCAAAGCCCGTCGTCTTCTTGGATTCCAGCCCGAAGTCGCCTGGACCAACGGCATTCGCGAGCTGGCCCTCTGGCTCGACGGCCAACGCCACGCCACCGAAACCACCGCCGCCCCCGCCCGCATCCGCGCCGCCCACGACGAACTCACCCGCCACGGCCTCGCAGTCTGAGCGCACGATCGGGTCACTCGTCAAACGACGCGCAGCATCACGATGCCCTCGAATCGAAGCCGTGGGCAGAGCGCAGCGTCGCCCCGGGCTCTCGGAAACAAAACCCCACCAGCAGCAACACCAGCACCCCAAACCACGACTACGAATCCCCCGTGGCGACCGGCACCGCACAGCAAAACGAGCCGATCCTCGGGATTCTCGAATGGTTTCGCCCCGGCGAACACGCCCGCGTCGAACGCGCACTCGACGCCCTGGACAAACTGAAGATCCGGTACCTCCGCACCGGCATCAGCTGGGCCGACTGGATGACGCCCGAAGGCCGACCCTGGTACGAGTGGCTGCTCCCGACGCTGGCGAGCCGCGTCGACGTGCTCCCGTGCTTCAACTACACGCCGCCCAGCCTGAACGATCACAACGCGACCAACGCTCCGCCACGCCGGCTCGAAGAGTTCGGCGACTTCGTCTGCTATTGCATCGAACTGTTCGGAGACCACTTCGACTGGGTCGAGGTCTGGAAC
>JBCDKH010000315.1 GCA_038746835.1 Planctomycetota bacterium
GCGGCGTTCGGCCTGACGCTGGGCCTGGCGGCGGATCGGTTTGCCGACTACGAGATCGACCGCCATGGCCAGCGCGGCAGCGTGCCACGCGTCGAGCAGACCTTCCCAATCGACGGCGACACGGTCCCGGCCAACCTGCGGGCCGTGCGCGTCGAGCTATTCCTCCCGACCACGGGCGTTGGTGCTGACCCTGAGACCGCGACGGCAAAGGCGGTGCGGTTGGTCGACGTCGCTTCGGGCGAGCTCGTCGCGAGCCAGGCGACCGTTGCGGCCGACGGGGCGAGCGTCGTCCTCACGCCCAGTGAGCCGCTGGCGACGGATCGGGCGTTTCGCATCGAGGTGACCAACAAGCTTCGCGACGCGAGTGGCCAGCGGTTCGTGCCGTTCACGTCGACGTTCACGACGAGCGACACGTCGACACTCCCGGCCTCGTCGGTCGCATTCGAGCGGGCTGAGACGCTGCTGCAGTTGGATCGGTCGATCGTCACCGCGCTGGTCTGGCAGCCGGGCGAGGGCGAGTCGCGAACGCTCGTCGCCGCCACGGCCGATGGGCGGATCTTCCGGTACGACGTCGCTCCCAACGGCATCGACGAGCGGCCGGTCGTCAAGACGATTCCGGCCAACAACGGCGGGCCGCGGCTGGTGACGGGCCTCGCGTTCGACCCGCGCGACAGTTCACGGCTGTGGGTCAGTCACACGCAGATGGCCCTTACCGGCGCGGACGACTTTGCCGGCAAGCTGAGCGTCCTGAGCAGTCGGGACTTCAGGTCGTACGAGGACCGCGTCGTCGGCCTGCCGCGGGCGTACAAGGACCACGCGAACTTCGACATCGCGTTTGACCCGACTGACCCGGACACGCTGTTCGTCAGCCAGGGCTCCAACACCGGCCACGGCGGACGCGATACGAAGTGGAACAACCGGCCCGAACGCCTTCTGACCGCAGCCGTCCTGAAGGTCGAGGTCGATCGCCTGCCGCGACGTCGTCCTCTGGACGTGCGGCTGCCGGTGGAGCGTTCGAGTCCGTTCAAGGGCGGCGACTACGACCCGACGTCTGCCTCGGCGGCGGTGACGGTCCACGCGACGGGCATCCGCAGCGGGTACGACCTGCTGTGGCACTCGTCGGGCCGATTGCTCGTCGCCATCAATGGCGGCACGCGGGGCGGCAACGCGCCCGCGCTGATCGACGAGGCCGGGCGTGTCATCGAAGGCCCGGTCATGAGCGTGCCCGTCACGACGCCCGACACCCTCGCCGACGTCACGCAGGCCGGCAGCTACCACGGCCATCCGAATCCGGCGCGCGGCGAGCGCGTGCTCATGGGCGGCAACCCGACGGACGGCGACGATCCGTACGAGATCCCGGCCTACCCGATCGGCACGATGCCTGATCCGAACTTCACGATGCCCGTGATCAACTTCGGCAAGGGCTTCAGCGTCAACGGCCTGTTCGAGAGCACCGTCGGCGAAACGGCGGGCCTGATCTGGGCGACGCGCTACAGCGCAGGCGACGACGTCGTCCTCGTCCAAGTGACTGGCGAGCCGACCGTTCAGACGGACATCGCCGGGCTGACCGGTCTGGCGTCTCCGCTCAATGTCGTCGAGGACCCACGCACCGGCGACCTCTTCGTCAGCGAGGCGGACGCGAATCGGCTCGTGCGGTTCAAGCGCAGGCCGTGACGTCGTCGCGGGCGTCGCGCCACCAGAGCTCGAGCATCAGCAACGCGAACAGGCGGTGACCGTTGTCGTGCCGGCCGTGTTCGTGCGCGCCGATGAGCAGGCGGACGGCTTGGTCGTCAAAGTGATCTCGCGCGAACGCGTCGCTGGCAAAAAGTAGCTCGTGCAGCATCGGCCGAAGACTGCCGCGGAGCCAGCTGCTGATCGGCACGGCGAAGCCCATTTTCCGTCGGCCGAACACGCTCGCCGGCAGCTGTTTGGCGAAGGCGTCGCGCAGCAGTCGCTTGCCA
>JBCDKH010000316.1 GCA_038746835.1 Planctomycetota bacterium
GGGCCGTCGTGGGCTGCGGGGTGTGGTTTACCTCCCCGCCGGGGTGGGGGGGCGCTTCTGCGCACGATGGCCGAAGCGCCCGCTCACGCGGGCGGCTTAGTTCTCCGACGCTGATACCCTGTCGATGCGATGATCATCGAAACGCATGCCTACGCCCGTGCCGGGCTCGTCGGGAACCCGTCGGACGGGTACTTTGGGAAGACCATTTCGTTCGCCATCCGCGATTACAAAGCGACGGTCAAGCTGTGGGATTCGCCGCACTTCGAGATTGTGCCGGGCAGCGGCGACCTGTGCCGGTACGACAGCGTCGACGACTTCCTTCGCGAGTCGAAGCTCATGGGCTACTACGGCGCAATGCGGCTCATCAAGGCCACCGTCGCCCGCTTCCACGACTACGCCCGCGAAGCCGGCCATCACCTGGGCGGCCGAAGCAACTTCACCATTAGCTTCGACACCGACATTCCGCGGCTCGTCGGCATGAGCGGCTCCAGCGGCATCGTCGTCGCGACGCTGCGGGCGCTCATGGCCTTTTACGATGTCGACATCCCCAAGGAACAGCTGCCGACGCTGGCACTCTCCGTCGAGACCAAGGAGCTCGGCATCGCGGCCGGTCTGCAGGATCGTGTGGTGCAGACGTACGAGGGCATCGTCTACATGGACTTCGACCGCGAGATGGTCGAGCGGACCGGCCGCGGGCACTACGAAGTGCTCGAGCCGGAGACGATGCCGCAGGTCTTCGTCGCTTTCGATCCGGAGCGGGCCGAGGTGAGCGACGTGCCGCACCGCAACCTGCGGAAAGACTGGGAAGAAGGCCAGCCCGACGTGCTGAACGCAATGAAGCGGCTGGCCGAGCTGACCGACGCGGGACGACGAGCGATCCTCGACTTCGACATGCCCAAGCTGCACGAGGTGACCAACGAGAACTACGAGGTCCGCAAGACGATCATGAAGATCGCCCCGGAGAACGACAAGATGGTGCAGGTCGCCCGCAGCGTCGGCGCTTCGGCCAAGTTCGCCGGCAGCGGCGGTGCGATCACGGGCGTCTACCTCGACGGCGATCAGTACAGCCGCCTCGTCGACGCCCTGGCTGAGATCCGCTGCACGTGCTTCCGCCCGGTGATCCGCGAGCGACGTCAGAAGCCGCGGTGAGTTAGACTGCACGCGATGATCGAGACCGCAGTCATTCCCGCCGCAGGCTTCGGGACGCGTATGCTGCCCGCCGCCAAGGCGGTGCCGAAGGAGATGCTGCCGATCTTGAGTCGGCCGACGATCGAATACGTCGCGGAAGAGGCCGCCGACGCGGGTGTGGGCGACCTGCTGCTCGTCGTCAGCAACGACAAGAAGGCGATCGAAGATCACTTCGACACGCACGCCGACCTGGAGCGCCGACTGAAGGAAAAGGGTCGCGAGGACTGGCTGTCATCGATCAACGGCTTGCTCGATCGCCTGCAGGTCTTCAGCGTGCGTCAGCGCGAACAGCTCGGCCTTGGTCACGCGGTCCTTCAGGCCGAGCGGCATGTCGGTGACAAGCCGTTCCTCTGCATGCTCGGCGACACGATCTTCTCCGGCTCGAACCCGGCGAAACAGCTCGTCGCCGCACAGGCCGAACTCGGCGGCAGCGTCATCGGCCTCGAACGCGTCCCGGCCGACCTTGTCAGCCGCTACGGCATCGCCGGCGGAACGATGGTCTCAGACGGTGTGATGAAGCTCGATCGCCTCGTCGAGAAGCCCTCAGCCGCCGACGCCCCGAGCGACCTCGCCGTCGCCGCCCGGTACGTCCTGAGTCCGACGATCTTTCGGCTACTCCACGAGACGCCCCGCGGAGCCGGCAACGAGATTCAACTCACCGACGCCCTGCAGGAACTCATCCGCCAGGAGCCCGTCCACGGCATCGTCCTCGATGCAACCCGCCACGACATCGGCAACCCGGTCGACTGGTTGAAGACGAA
>JBCDKH010000317.1 GCA_038746835.1 Planctomycetota bacterium
CTCGACCGGCACCGCCACCTTCCGCAACGGCGCGACCGCCACGCTCAACGGCGCCTTCGCCACCAACGACGCCGGCAGTGCCGTCACCATCGGCGACGACGACGAAGGCATCGGCACGCTCAATATCGAAGGCGTCGGGTCTCGCGTCGAAACGACCAACTCCACCTGGTTCATCGGCGGCTCGGAGAACGAAGACGGCGGCACCGGCACCGTCAACATCTCCGGCGGCGGCGTGGGCATCGCTTCCGGGCGGACCTGGATCGGCTACCGCGCCAACGCCCAGGGCACGCTCAACGTCACCGGCACCGGCTCCCGCTACGACGCCAACGGCGACTTCATCCTCGTCGGCTTCCAGGGCGACGGCTTCCTCAACATCGACAGCGGCGGCGTCGTCAACGGCAACGGACTCATCCTCGCCGACGAGCCCGGGTCCGCCGGTAGCGATATCACCGTGGATGGCGCCGGTTCGCAACTCAACCTCACCCAGCGTCTGGTCATCGGCGACGAGAACGACGCGACCATGACCGTCAGCGACGGCGCGGTCGTCAACGTGGCGAGCAACTTCGCCGACCCCGATGTCGCTGACCGCCGCCTGGTCATCGGTCGTATCAACAGCAGCAACGACTCGTCGCTGACCGTCACCGGCGACGGCTCGGCCGTCAACTACTTCGGCGGCGAACGCATCAGCGTCGGTTTCCAGGCGGGCACCACGGCGGACCGTAACAAGCTCCATGTCCTCGACGGGGCGGTCGTCCGCGCCTTCCGCACCGACGCCGCTAACCCGGCGACGCAGGGCTTCATGGTCCTCGGCGACGAATCCAACGGGCACGGCGAATTGCTCGTCGATGGCGCGGGCTCGCTCGTCGACGTCCGCTACCTCGACATCGGCCAGGCCAACAGCGCCAGCGGCAGCGTCACCGTTAGCAACGGCGGCGAGGTCCAGATCGCCGAGTTCTCCGAGGTCGGCGCGGGCGGCGACGGCGACAACTTCCTGACCGTCGAAGACGCCGGCTCGCGCTACGAAACCGGCGGCGACCTCTCCGTCGCGGCGGGTTCGTCTTCGCTCCGCGTCGACGGCGAGATGCGCATCCGCGACGGCGGTGCCGTCGTGACCGGAGGCAACGGGTTCATCGGCCGAGCGTCGACCAACGTCGGCCGCGTCGACCTCGGCGGACCCGGCGCGATGGCCACGTGGGACGTCGCCGGCAACTTCTACATGTCCGGCAGCACCAACGTCTCATCGTCCGGCGGAAGCCAATCGTCCGGCTCCTCGACCCTCAACCTGCTCGAAAACGGGCGGATCACCGTCGACGGCGATTTCTATCTCAAGGACCGCGGCACCATCAACCTCACCGGCGGCGAACTCATTGCCAACGACCTGATCTTCCTCGACTTCACCGGCACGAACTACACACCAGTGCCCACCGTGAACTGGGACACCGGCCTGATCCGCTACACCGACAGTAAAACCTTTTCGGCCAGCGATATCGACATCGTGTTCTCCGGCGGCCCGGCCCTGCTCGATGCGGGCAAGCACCTCGCTTTCGACGGCTCGACCGTCCTCGGCGGGCCGATCGAAGTCGACGGCGGGTCGCTCAGCATCGGGTCGATCTCGACGGGCAGCTTCAGTCAAGTCGAGTTCGATTCGGGGACGCTCAATTTCACCAACTCCGGCATTGTCGTCACCAACTCGGGCCTCTTCGGCAGCACGCTGGTCATCGACGAAGACGAAACCATCAACGTCACTAACAGCGCGTTCGTTCAGGCTGACGGCCTGCTCAACGTCGCCGAGGGCAACTTCTCGTCGGGTGCGACG
Organism: Planctomycetota bacterium; assembly: GCA_038746835.1. Taxonomy (NCBI): domain Bacteria; kingdom Pseudomonadati; phylum Planctomycetota; species Planctomycetota bacterium. Next base: position 1,817 of record JBCDKH010000317.1, read on the forward strand.
ATCAACAGCGGCACCATCGTGATCGCCCAGGGCACCGCCGACTTCGGCAGCCTCAACAACACCAACGGCGACCTCGTGCTCGTCGACGCGATCACCACCGGCAC
>JBCDKH010000318.1 GCA_038746835.1 Planctomycetota bacterium
GCCGTAGTACGTCATCGGCGCACCGACGAAGGCGTGCTGGAAGTAGACCAGCTGCCGCATGCGCTCCCACTCCTCGCGATTCGGCTTCCGCTCGCTGTACGGCGGATCAAAATTCTTGGCGTTGTCCTGCGGGCGATTCGCTCCGTCGTACGGGCGATCCGGATTGACGAACATGCTCGCGAGGCGGTCGGTGTCGTGGCTGCCCATCAGGTTCTGCTGGGCGTACGTGATCGGCCGCGGGTAGCGGTTGATCACCGCTTCGAGCCGGCCCATGAACTCGCTGGGCGAGAGCGCCGTCTGCCGATCGATGAAGAAGTCCTGCGTCGGCATCGCGAACTGGTAGTTCATCACCGCGTCGAACTGATCGCCCTTCAGCCACGCGTCCGCCCACGACCAGATTTCGCCGACGATGTACGCGTCGGGGTTCGTCTCCTTAACGAGCTTGCGCCAGTCGACCCAGAACGGGTGCGGAATGTCGCCCGGCACGTCGAGCCGCCAGCCGTCGATGCCGTCGTCGGTGGTCGGGTCGCCGTCCGGATCGAGCCAGCGCTTGGTAATGGCGAAGATGTGCTCACGCGGTCCCGGTGCAAGGCCGAGTTCCGGGTCCTGGGCAAACGTCGGCAGGTGACCGCTCGGGCCGTCCCACGCCTTCCACTGGATGCCGCCCGGCTGCCCCGGCTCGCCGCCGTTGCCCCAGTCGGTGATGACGAACCAGTCGGCGTACGCGCTGTCTTGCCCGTTTTCGAGCACGTCCTGGAAGAGCGGGTGCGCCCGGCCGACGTGGTTGAAGACGCCGTCGATGACGACCTTGAAGCCCTGGGCCTTGGCCTCCTTCAAGAACTCGAGGAAGACCTTGTCACTCGGCGACCATTCCCACGACTCCGGATCGACCTTGTTGCCGCTGAAGACGGGCGGGTACTCGTCGCCCTCGAAGCGCACGCCGAAGTTGTCGTCGACGTGCCGGAAGTCGGCCGTGTCGTACTTGTGCATCGACTCGCCTTCGAAGACCGGGTTGAAGTAGATGGCGGTGATGCCGAGGTCTTTGAGGTAGCCGAGCTTCTCCTGCACGCCCTGGATGTCGCCGCCGTACCGCCGGTCCCAGACGTCGCCGGTGCCGGTGTAGAAGTTGTCGCTGTTGCCCGAGGGCGGCGTCTCGCCGCTGAGGACGTCCCACCAGTTCGTGTTCCAGCCGACGAGGTTTTCATAGTCGAACCGGCCGGGGTCGTTGTCTGGATTCCCGTTGCGGAACCGCTCCGGGAAGATCTGGTACCAGACAGCGTGGTGCGTCCACTCGGGGACGTCGAAGTCGCGGAGCCGGAGGTTGAAGTCATCCGACCACGGCGGCGATAACTCGAGACGGCCGCTGGGAACGTCGAAGGAGCCGTCCGGGTTGAGACCAACGACCGCCTCACTGTCATGAAAACTGATTCGATACGCAACACTCAGCGATTCCTCATCATCTACATCAAGAACTGACAGTGTCTTCTCAAAAACATCAAACCCACCGGCAGATGACACCTTGTCAATGAAGCTACTGGCAATGGTCGTTGGTTCGCCCTCTGCGTCGAGAAACGCCATCACGACCTGAACCTTTTCGACGTCGCCAGCAAGTGCTCGTGCCGTCACTTGCAAAACTCCATCGTCGACCTGCACCACATCCGCCGCAGGTTCATGCCGCACATACTCCGCATTCACATTGTTGGGCTCCGGGGGCGGGGCCTTGCGAATGTCGGGGCCGACGACTACGCCGCTGTTCTGTCCGCCATAGCCGTCGTCGATGCGAAGCTCGCTGTCGTCGGTCGGATCGGTCAGCCACCGATCGCCGTCGACGACGAATTTGTACCCGTACCGCCCGGGCGACATCGGGAGCGTCAGTTCCCAGATGTTGTCGCTGTTGAGGTCGAGC
>JBCDKH010000319.1 GCA_038746835.1 Planctomycetota bacterium
CGAGAAGAGGACGGGCTCCAGCTCGGTCGCTCCGCCGACGGCGTTGGTGATGAGGTCGAGATTCGGATGGAAGACGTCCAGCCAGAGCAGGCCATCGGGTGCGAGAAGCTCGTGGCAACCGCGCAGGCAGTGCTCCTGAGCCTCCGCGTCTGCGAGGGCGAGAAACGTGTTGAAGAAGCAGCACACCGCATCGAACGGCCCGTCGACCACCGACTGCCAGTCGGGCTCCGAGAAGTCGGCCCGGACATAGCGAGCGTCGCCGCCTTTGGCGTTAGCGATGTCGAGGACGTTCTGGTCGACGTCGAGGCCGGTGACTTGTCGCCCCGCGGCCGCCATCGCAACGGCCGCCCGGCCTGTGCCGCAGCCGAGCTCGAGGACACGCTCGCCGGGAACGTGGTCGAGAAAGCACGCGACGTCAGGCCCGAGGTAGTCGACATCGGGGTACTCGTGGTCGTAGAACCCGGCGATTTCGCGATAATCGGAGGCCATGGTCGCAGAGACTACCGCGTCGGCTGAGTCTCTGGACGCGGCATGCCGCAGATGTGGATGTCGTGGACCTTGCCGAAGTGCCGAAACTCGCGGCGAAGCGTGCCCTCGTGGCGAAAGCCGCACGCCTCGGCGAGATTCAGGCTCCGCTTGTTGTCCACGGCCAACAGGGCTTCGAGCCGCACGAGCTTCGCATAGCAGGCCCACAGGTGCCGCGTGAAGGCGCGTAGTGCTGCCGACGCGACCCCCTGTCCTTCGTGCTCGGCAGCGATGGAGTAGCCGATCCAAGCACGACGCAGCACCGTTCCCATCCCGCCGGCCGTCACGGTGCCGACGATCTTGCCGTCGCGCTGGATGAGTGCGACCTCGCCCCGCTCGTCAGCGAGCATGTCCCACGACTCCCGGATCATCTTGCGTGTGACTTTGACGGTCTTCATCCGCTCCACGAAGCGAAGCAGCGGCTCGAGGCGTTCGCGTTCGCCATCGACGTAGGCGAAGATCTCGCGAGCGTGGTGTGGCTGCTGCAGGACCAGACGCACGTCCGGCCGATCGGTCGGTAGTGCGTAGTCGATCGGCTCGCCGCCGCACTCGTCGTCAATGTGGGCGTAGACGACCTGGTCGGTGATCTCGCCGTCCGGCAGCGGATCGCCAGCTGCGAGCGTGGCTTCGTGCGTGCAGCCGATGCGCTGCATGACGCTGTAGCTCTTCGGGTTCTCAGTGCTGGCACAAAGAAAGACGCGCGGCAGCCGCATCGCACCATGGCCGTGGGAGAGCATCGCGGCGGCAGCACGGGTCATGACGCCCTGACCTTCGTGGCCTTCAGCGAGCCAATACCCGATCTCGCCGGCACGGTCGCGTCGGTCGACGACGGTGAGCCCGACGGAGCCTGCAAGGTCGCCGCGATGCTGAATGATCGCCGTCGCGTCCAATCGTCTGCCGATGTCGTGGCAGCATTTCTGGAAAAACGTGCGAACATCGTCGGCACTCTTGGTTTCGTCGACCCAGTTGAGCCACTTGCGAATCCGCGGGCGCGACCGCTCGATCGCCGCAAACTGTCCGCCCGCGTGCCGCGGCAGCGGCGGCAGCAGCGCGAGGTCGTCGTCGAGTTGGTGTCGATAGTCGAGCACTAGTGACAAATGTATGCGTGGACAGGTCCGAGCTGTAACGATGAGCACGCGCGCGAGCCCCGTGCGTGAGCGAGGGGTTGTCGATCGTCGGACAGAACCCCTCGCTCACGCTTGGGGCTCGCCAAAATCAAGAGATATCCGCGAGCATTCCGTCGATCGCGAACGCGACGCCTTCGGGAAGTTTGGGCGCGTCGCGTTCGAACAGCACCTCGTGGCTCATGTGTGTGAAGAGCGTCCTTGCCGGCTGAAGGTCA
>JBCDKH010000320.1 GCA_038746835.1 Planctomycetota bacterium
GGCAACCCCGCTGAGCTCAACACCCCGACGGCCTGGGGCGTGGGGTTGGCCTAGCCAAGCCGACCGACTCCAGACCTCCCGGCCGCCGGCGACGCCGCCGCGGGCCGCCCCGCGCGACTACGCCGTCCTGGCGGTCGACGCGTTGACGCTGCCGGGCCTGCCGACGCAGGCGTTCAAGCGGCAAAGCGGCGTCTTGCCGAGCGACCCGCGCGACCGGGCGTTCGCCGAGCGGATGGTGGTCGAGGTCGTCAAGAACCTCGGCTACCTGTCGACGCTGATCGCCCACTACGCCGATCGGCCGTACCACCGGATCGAGCCTCGGCTTCGGCTGATTCTGCTGGTGGGCGTCGTGCAAGTGGAGCAATTCGACCGCGTGCCGGACCACGCGATCGTGACCGAAGCCGTCCAGCAGACCAGGCGATTCAAAGAGGTCGGACTCGCACGGTCGGCCGGGTTTATCAACGCTGTGATGCGCAGAGCCGTCGAGCGCGAGGGGCACGAGAAAGTGCTGCCGACGCGTGACGATCCGGCTGCGTTCTGCGAGATCGTCCTGAGCCACCCGCGACCGATCGTCGATCGGTTGATCGCGTTGCTCGGTCCCGACGATGCAATCCGGTTCTGCGAGCATGACAATCGCGAGGCACCGCTCCTGGCGCGGCTCATTGGAGACGCGACGGTCGAGCAGCTCGTCTCTGAACCGAAGCCGTGGTCAGAGCGCAGCGTCGACGCGGGTCCGGACGAACATCAAAGTGCTCTCGACGGACCCGGGTCGACGCTGCGCTCTGACCACGGCTTCGGTTGAAAGACCTGTCACGATCGACCATCGCTACGTTCGACGATGCACCCGCGTCAGGAGCGAGTCGAGCCGGAGGTGCTGGCGCGGTGGAAAGAGAAGCAGGAGAAGCTTGCCTCGCGGGTCATAACGACATCGGTGCACCACGAGTTGACGCACGTCGCGGGAGTGGACTGTGCGTTTGCGGGCGATGCGATCGTCGCGGTCGCGGTGCTTTGGGATGTCGTTTCGCAAGACGTCGTTCGCGTGCGGTCAGTGCGCCGGAAGGTGACGGTGCCGTATCGGACGGGGTTCCTCAGCTTTCGCGAAGGGCAGGCGGTACACGAGGTGCTCGACCGGCTCGGCCCGTTCGACGCGGCGATCTTCGACGGGCAAGGACTGGCCCATCCGCGGCGATGCGGGCTGGCGACGCACATCGGGGTCGAACGCGACATCGTGGCCGTCGGGTGTGCCAAGAGCCGGCTCGTCGGCGAGTACGTCGATCCGCCGGACGAGACGGGCATAGCGACGGACCTCGTCCACCGCGACGAGGTCGTCGGCCGCGTGATCCGAACGCGTGAGGGGACGAAGCCCGTCTTTGTCAGCATCGGCCACCGATGCGAACTGGACCAAGCGGCCGCGATCGTGCTCGCGACACGCAGGCGGTACCGCCTGCCCGAACCGACGCGATTGGCCGACAAGCTGGTCGCCAAGGCAAAGCTCGGCGAGGTTGTCGACTTCAGCTAAGCCGGAGACGCGGCTACGGCCGCGCTAGGGTGCGGCCGATGACGGGCAAGACCGCTGAGCTGAACACCACGACGGACAAGGGCGTGTCGTTTGCCTAGGCAAGTCGAACGACTCCAGAACTACCGCCCGCCGGCGAAGACGAAGCGGGTCGACCCGCGCGACTATGCCGTCCTGGCGGTCGACGCGTTGACGCTGCCAGGGCTGCCGACGCAGGCGTTCAAGCGGCAGAGTGGCGTGTTGCCCAGCGACCCGCGCGACCGGGCGTTCGCCGAGCGGATGGTGGTCGAGGTCGTCAAGAACCTCGGCTACCTGTCGACACTGATCGCCC
>JBCDKH010000321.1 GCA_038746835.1 Planctomycetota bacterium
GGCGTCGTGGCCGTCGTGGACGCGGTCGATGATCCGCTGGCTGTACCGGCCAAGCCCGGGCCGCTGGAGCGATCGGCCATGCTCTCGGTGGCCGCGCGGATCACGCTGGTCTTCATCGCCCTGCCCTTCTGGGCGGAGTTCTTCCTTCGCATCGTCTGGATCGAGCGAGGCCGATCGGACTGCCGGGTGCCGGCGTGGCGTCGAACGCGGCTCGCGCACCTTCTGGCGGTCGCCCTCGTCCCGCCGCTTCGGCCGACGCTCGGCCCGGCGTCGATGCGTCGCTGGAACTGGCTGCCGGGCCTGGGCTGGCGTCGCGACACGCGGGAGCTGGCACGCAAGGTCCAGCGCGCCATCGGCGGGCCGATGCTGTTCATCGCGCTGCTGATCCTGCCGGTGCTGCTCGTCCAGATGCTGTTCGACGACGTCGTGCAAAACGTCGAGAGCCTGGCACTGGCCCTCGACGTCGCGATCCGGCTGATCTGGCTGGCCTTCACGGTCGAGTTCCTGGTCGTCTTGAGCGTGACGCCCAGGAAGCTGGAGCACGCGATCAAGCACTGGGTCGACCTGATCATCATCCTGCTGCCATTCGCCGCCTTCGCGAGGACGCTCCGTCTCGTCCGCCTCGGCCAGCTCATGCGGGCCGGGCAGATGACCAAGCTCGCCAGCACCTATCGCCTGCGTGGGCTGGCTGTGAAGCTGATGCAGGCCGTGCTGATGCTTCGCGTGCTCGAAAGCGTCAGCGGTTCGATGGCCAGGCGTCGCATCGCCAAGATTGAGGAGACGATCGAGCGTCGCAGGGAAGAGATCGCCGACCTGGAGCAGGAGCGGCGTGAGGTCCGCAGCGACCTCGCGAGGCGTCTGGCGGAACAGCGGGCCAAGAAGCGTGCCGAGGCCGCTGCGAAATCCGACGTGGAAGAGCCGATTCCTGCTGCAACCACGACACCCGTCACTGCATGACAACGGCAGGCGGCCGAGCGGTCGCCGTCACTGAGTCAAATCGCACAAGGACGCCCCGATGAGAAAGTCTCTGATTTCGCTGTCGCTCGCGTTGGCCGCCGCCGCAGCCGTTCCCGTCGTCGCCAACGAAGACGAGGTCCTGCGTGACCTCGAAGCCAAGGAGCGCGACCTTGAGACGAAACAGATCGAGCTCGAAAGGACGCAACTCGAGCTTGAGGTGAAGCAACATTCGCTTCGAGACGCCGTGGAAGACATCGAGCGGATGCGTCTCGAAATGCGCGAGTTGTTCCGCGAACGTGAACGGCAAGTCGACGGCATGAACATGCCTCGGGCCTACCGTCAACTTCTTGATCGCCCGGCAAACGTCATGGCCGCGTTCATCGGTCTGGGAACTGCACCAGCCTCCAGCGAGCTCCGCGCCGAGGCCGGTCTCGACGACGGATTCGGATTGGTGATCGAGCGTGTCGTCGAGGAATCTCCCGCTGCGGACGCTGAAGTGAAGCGTGGCGACCTGCTCATCATGCTCGACGACCAGCGGATCGCCAACGCGCCGCAGTTCGCGGCTCTCGTCCGCAGCTACGACGCCGGAGATGTCGTGACGCTGCTGCTGTTCCGTGACGGCGAAGAGGTCGAAGTCGACGTCAAGCTCGCCGCCGCGATGGTCCCGCCGCTGGAGATGTACGGCGAAACGCTCAGGTCCTCTGTGCCGTGGCCCGACCTTCGTGAGCGCAGGCAGATGGTGCCGCAGCTCCGTGCGATCGAACTGCCACCAGCGCCTCCGGTGATTGACCGGATTCCCGATCTCTTCCCCGGCGACGATCGGGACGGCTTCAAGGGCAACATCTCGCGGAGCGTCATTCGAGACGATCGTGGCTCGGCCACAC
>JBCDKH010000322.1 GCA_038746835.1 Planctomycetota bacterium
CGCAAGTACGGCCTGAACTTCACCATCGCCGACACCACCGGCCCCGGCGGGCTTTTCCGGGCACTGCGGACCTATCCGCTCATGCGCGACTTGGCCCGTGACATCGTCGACGTGGCCAAGCCCGATTGCTGGTTGCTCAACTACAGCAACCCGATGTCGATGAACATGAAATCGCTCCTGCACACCACCGGCGAGCGAGCGACCGGCAGGAACGGCGTCAACGCCGTCGGGCTGTGCCACAGCGTCCAGGGCACCTATGCCGCCCGCATGCGGGACATCGGCGTCGACCCGGATGACGCGCATTTCGAGTGCAGCGGCATCAACCACATGAACTTCTTCTCGAAGCTTCAACACAACGACGGCCGCGACCTCTACCCCGAGCTTTTCAAGATCGCCGACGAGAAAATCGGCGACGGTTACGAGGCCGTTCGCTACGAGTTGCTCAAGCGTCTCGGCTACGCTGTGACTGAGTCCAGCGAGCACAACGCTGAGTACTGCGCCCACTTCATGCCGCACGAAGGCATGATCGAGAAGTACCGCATTCCGGTCGACGAGTACCTGCGTCGCTGCGACGGCGCGGTCGAGGAGTTCGAGGCAACGGTGTCGTTCGCAAGAAGCGACGAGCCGATGGATCGCGAGAAGATCAAGAAGTCCCACGAATACGGCAGCGTCATCGCCAACGCGATCGTCACCGGCGAGCCGAGCGTCGTCTACGGCAACATGCTCAATGACGGAGCCATCCCGAACCTTCCGGACACGGCGATCGTCGAGACGCCGACGCTGGTCGACCGCAACGGCTGCCGACTGACGCGTGTCGACCCGATGCAGTACCAGCTGCTCAACTATGTCATGCCGCACGTGTGCCAGCACGAACTGTTCATCGAGGCGGCGATGGATGGCCGTCGCGACAAGGTCTACCAGGCCGCGTTCGCCGATCCGCTCACGGCCGCGACGATGCCGATGGACAAGATCGTCGAGATGTGCGACGAGCTGATCGTCGCACACGGCATGGAAAAGGACGGCGGCGTCCTGCCGGACCTCGACAAGACGCCCAGCCGCGTCCCGACCAGCGGCAAGCAATTCAGCCCGCCGACGCCCGAAGAGCTTCGGGCCAGCTGGGACGAGGCCAAGAAGCACACGAGCAACGAAGACGTCTTGGAAAACTGGCACGTCCACCCGGCCACGGCCGAAGACGAGCCGCACGCCGTGCTCGACGATCGTGGCCTGCTCTCGAACGCCGACGCGTGGAAGGCCGCCACCACCAACGGCGACGAGTCGATCGCCGTCGGCAAGCTGCTCGAACTCGGGATCACCCCCGCGAATGCGCTCGCCTACGCCGAGATCGACAGCATCCACGACCGGGACGCGACCCTTCGACTCCCACTCGGCAAGCACCTCAAAGGCTGGATCAACGGCGAGCCCATTCCCTTCGCCCACACGCACGGCGAGGGTCGCAAGACGACCATCTCGCTACGCCAAGGCAAGAACGGCCTGCTGCTGGAAATGCGCAACGCCAAACAATCCGCCGCCATCGCCGCATTCGTCAGCAAGCCGAACTTCTGAGACGGACCAACCCTGGGTGCAGCGTCTGCGTGCCACGCTGCTGCATCGCCGTAGCGTCCGGATTTGGAGCACCGCGCGAAAGGAGCGGCTCCGGACGTTGTGGCACGATCTGAAGATCGTGCCACAGCGTCCGGAGCTGCTCCTTTCGTGCGGTGCTCCAAATCCGGACACTGCGACGGTGCAGCAGCGCCGCACGCAGACGATCCACCGAAGATTACTCCGGCTAGAAGTTCGGCTTGCTGACGAATGCCGCG
>JBCDKH010000323.1 GCA_038746835.1 Planctomycetota bacterium
CGATGCACCGATGCGCAGCGATCAGTCGGGCAATGGGCCGCGGTCAGAAGATCAGGTTGTCGAGATGGAGGTCGACGAGCCTACGGGGGACATCAACGACGACAGGACCGACCTCGAGAAACGGGCTGCAGCGCTCGCCAACAGGAGGATCGACCTGGACGCGCTCATTGCGGAAGCCAAGCAGAACAAGTCGGCGGAGACTGTCGCGCAGCTCAAAATCGCCCGCGTCCTCCTCGGCACGTTTCACAACGGCTTCCTTTTTGGAGGCATGCCTCGCTACATCGCGCGGCTGCAAGTTGCGGTGGACAGCGAGGCGGAGCTCCCAGCGTACCCCGGCGGCGACTTGGACTTTCAAGCGCCCGGAACGCCGATCGCTGAAATGGCGATGCGGTTCGAGAAGGCGATGAAAAAGGAACTTGCTGGCGAAAGCTACAAGTTCGAGAAGCCGTCTGACTACGGCCACCTGCGAGACCTCAACATCGAACTCGGCGGCGCTCGCGTCGAGGTCCAACTCGTAGACGCCAGCCTCGTCGGCCGCAAGCGTCCGCTCATCTTTCGGAGCGACGCCCTCACTCTCAACGGCGCGATGCGATTCGACCGCACCGACGACGCCCTACAGCATCCTCTCGGGAAGATCCTCGAGGACACGCTCAAACAACAATACACTGTCGTCGCTCCCGTCGCCTTCATCGAGAACAACAAGACCTACGGCCAACGCGTCTTTGAGCGCGTTTCGAAGAAGAAGAAGAGAGAAGACGACGCGACGCTGCTCTTTGCGTCGACGAAATGGTGCACCTCGCGGCACCAGCTGGTTAAAAAAATTATTGCGGCGGCTGGCCAGTGCAACCTGGAGGAGCTCCAGGCGGAATTGCGAAGCCGACAACGCGGCTTTCGCTTCAAGACCCTCGTCGATGCCGTCGCGGCGGCGACGTTTAACACCCCGGAGGAGCTCAACACCTTCCTCGCACGAGCGGACTGCGCTCACACGGCTCCGGTGGCGGAGATTGCCAAGGCGATCGCTCAAGAGCAGCGCCGCACCGTGACGGTTCTGCCGGCGACGCCAGACGGCACGTCGGTCGACGAGAAGCCCCACGAGTACGCCGGCGTCCCTGCCTGCCCCGTCGTCGTGCAGGAAGTGCAGTCGGGCACTGGCCTCGAGTACGACCTGATCTCGCCAAGACCGCCGTCGCTCAAGCAGCTTCTGCTCGGCGAGGGCATCGACGAGGCGAATCCCCACTACGGCTTCAGATCGACCTCGCTCCCCTGGACTGCCTTGCGTGAAGTTGGCGCCCATCCGTCGCGAAAGCCAGCGGGCACCCTCAGCATGGCCGAGCACGTGATGGACTACGACGCGATCGACCAGAGCCCCTGGTTGAGCATGTCCAAGTTTCTGACGATGACGATCCACTGGTCCCAGTGCCAGTTCTATCCGCGGGCACTACAGAAGTGGCTCCGGGAGAACGAGCTGTATCGCGGCCCCGCAGTCGGCCCCGTCCAGCTGATCATCGTCGTGAACCTCCCTCATTATGAGGCCCTCATGCGGGAAGGCCTCGGTGTGCAGGACTCCTTTGTCTGGCGGGCGGACACCGACACCACAGCACGCCGCAACGGCATCACGGGTGGCGCGCCGCTGTGGTCCGTCACCAACGGCGAGATCGACGCCTACCGCTGCATTCCGGCGGCGGCCGTCGATACTGTCTACGTCATCGACCCCGACACAGCGGAAGGCAAGAAGGTGCTGTCGACGTCGGCGGCGCCGATGCCGAAGGACGA
>JBCDKH010000324.1 GCA_038746835.1 Planctomycetota bacterium
CGACGACCCAGACTTGGCTGGGATTGTCCTTGTTGACGTGCACGTTCCACGCGCGGGCCGGCGTGCTGCTGGGAGACGCCAGCACCTGCCACGTCGCGCCGCCGTCGGTGCTGCGGGTGATCTGGTTGCTCGTGTTGCTCTGTCCAAGTGCGGCGAACATCGTGCCGTCGGCCGCGAAGGCGACGTCGTTGCCGCCGTTGAATCGCGGCAGGCCTGGCTGCGTCATCTCGTAGCTGAAGCCCGCGTCGTCGCTGACGGTGGCCAGCAGTCGGTCCCAGCCCTGGACGACGAGCTGGTCGTCGTTGAAGGGGTTGAACTCCGCGTTGTTGGCGACCCAGCCGGTGTAGCCGCTGGCACGATGGCCATCGCTGACGGGCGTGTTGAGCGCGTCTTCCCAAGTGTCTCCGCCGTCACGCGTGACGAGGACGCTCGTCGTCGTGCCGAGGTAGACGACGGCCGCGTCGTGCGGGCTGACCTCGGCCCACCAGCCGTTGACGATGCCGTTGTCGAAGGGCGTCGAGTCGACCAGCAGCGACTCGACGTTGGACTGCGACAGCACGTGTTGCCAAGACAGGCCCGCGTCCGTGCTGCGGTAAGCGCCCATCCCGCCGGACCAGGAGTTGTCGACGGCCCAGAGCGTGTTGCCGTCTGAGCTTTGGGCGACGTGCTTGAAGTCAGGCGGCCAGTAGCCGGTCGGGTCGCCGTCTTCGACGCGTGTCCAGTTCAGCCCGGCGTCGGTGGTTCGGAAGACGCCGCCGACGTGTTGCCGTTGGCTTTCGATGCCTTGCTGGCTGCCGATGGTGACGTGCAGGACATTCGGGATCGTCGGATGGGCGACGAGCCCGGTGATGGCGACGTTGTTGCCGAGCGCGGGCAGGCCGTTGCTGCGTTGCTGCCACGTGCCGGTTTGGCCGTCGTCGGAGCTGCGCCAGACGCCCGACTCGGCGACGGCGACCCAGAGCGTTTCGTGCGAGCCGGCACCGTAGCTGGCGGCCATGATGTTGTTGCCGGTTCCGCCGAAGCCGGTCGGGACCTCACCGACGAGCGACCACGTCTCGCCGCCGTCTCGGCTACGCCAGATCTTGCCGTAGTTGGGGACCTGGTCCGGGTTCGTGCCGTCCTTGAAGCGTCGATGATCACCGCCGAAGGCGAGGAGCGTTTGGTGGGACGGATCGCCTGCATCGAAGAGGACGGTCTCGACCGACGCTGGATAGCCGTAGCCGGTGGCGGGCGGCAGGCCGTTGCGTTTGGGCGTCCACGTCTGGCCGCCGTCGGTCGACAGGTGCGGGCCGCTGTTGGTGCCGGCCCAGACGATGTCGGGGTCTGTCGGGTGCCACGTGAAGTCGGAGTGCTCCCACGACTGCCAGCCGGTCGTGGGCAGCCAGCTCTGCCCAGCATCGACGGAGAGCCCGGTGCCGAGGATGTCGCCGGCGATGAGGACGCGGTCCGGGTCGAACGGGCTGACGGCGACGGCGTCCATGCGTCCGCCACTGCCCGGCTCGCCGAGCGGCTGCCACTGGAGGTCGGCCGACAGCAGCCGGCGGTGTTCGAGTCGCTCGATGATCGGCGAGGCTCGCTGCGTCGACCTGCGGTTCGCCCTCATGGCATGCTCTCGTGTTCGATGCGAAGTCGACTGCGTGTCTGGACCATCTGCCCGGTCTGAACACTATCGCGGAACCGGGACGTCGAATCAAGTGGGTTTGTGACGCTTGTGACCGCGAGTGGCATTGCTGCGTGTTTCTGCGTCGTGCGAGTACGGAGTAAGCCGCCCG
>JBCDKH010000325.1 GCA_038746835.1 Planctomycetota bacterium
GGCATGATGCGTGGGTTGAAGGGTCGGAGATTCCTAGTTGGCGATAGGGTATGCGGCCACCGGTCGGTTGCTACCTTCATGCAATGGCAACGCTGCGTCCGGGGTTGGTGTCGGTGACGTTCCGACGGCTCGAGCCGCATCCGGTGATCGAACTGGCGGCCGAGGCCGAGCTGGAGGCGATCGAGTGGGGCGGCGACGTGCATGTGCCGCACGGAGACGTCGCCGTCGCTCGCGAGGTCGGCCAGCTGACACGAGAGGCCGGGCTGCGGATTTCGGCCTACGGGTCGTACTACCGGCTGGGGCACGAGGCAGATGACGACGTGCCGGACCTGTCGGCCGTGCTGGATTCGGCAGAGGCGCTGGAGACGAGCGTCGTTCGCGTCTGGGCCGGCCGGCAGGACGGACGCGATGCGGACGACGCCTACTTCGACCGCGTCGCCGAGGACGGCCGCCGTGCCTGCGACGCCGCGTCCGAGCGGGGCATCGCCGTCCACGCCGAGTGGCACGGCGGGACGGTGACCGACTGCGCCGCGTCGGCTTCGCGTCTCGCCGAGGCGGTGCCCGATCTCGTGTTCGACTGGCAGCCGAGCCGAAACGTCGATGTCGAGACGCGTCTGGCAGAGCTCCGCTCGATCGAACGGCTCGGCCGCGTGCACGTCTTCCACTGGCTCGACACGCCCGACGGGGCGGATCGACGTCCCTTGGAAGAAGGCTCATCCGACTGGCGTCGCTACCTCGACGAGCTATCGAACCACGACGACGACCGAGATCTGCTGCTGGAATTCGTCCGCGGCGACGACGTCGAGGCTTTCCGAAACGACGCAAGGACCCTGCGACACTGGCTCGCAGAAGCGTGAGGAAATCAATGGAAATCGACGGTTTTTCGGTTTGGCGGTGAGCGCAGCGAGCCTCAAACTCCAACCGATAAGGCTCGCTCCGCTCACCGCTAAGCGCCAGAGAGGGTGGCTCCACGAGTGGTCGTTCGCGTGCGAAAGAGTTCTGGTGCCCCTGCATTGTTGCAGTGGTCGACACTGAGCACTGCAACAACTCAGTGGCACCCGAAGCAGCTACGAACGCGACTCCGCAGCAGAAACTGACGGGGTTCCCGTTTAGCGGTGAGCGCAGCGAGCCTCGGACTACAACCGGTCAGGCTCGCTCCGTTCATCGCTAAACATCAGAGAGTGTGACTACACGATCAGTCGTTTGGGTGTAAAAAAGCCAAGCAATATGCGGATCGCGTTCTTCGGATCATCGCTCGTCAGCGCTTACTGGAATGGCGCCGCTACCTACTACCGCGGGATCCTCAAGGCGCTCGCCAACCGCGGGCACGCGATCACGTTCTATGAGCCCGACGCGTACGACCGGCAGAGCCACGTCGATCATCCCGACCCGCCGTACGCCAAAGTCGTCGTCTACGACAACGACGAGCCCGCGATGCGCGATGCGGTCTCGCAGGCGGATGCCGCGTCCGACGTCGTCGTCAAAGCCAGCGGCGTGGGCGTCTTCGATCGCGAACTCGAAGCACTCGTCTCGGGCGAGCTGAAGCGTCCCGGCAGGGCGTGCGTCTTCTGGGACGTCGACGCGCCGGCCACGCTCGATCGCACGATTAACGACCCGGCCGACGCGTTTCGCGGACAGATCCCGCAGTTCGACGCCATCCTCACCTACGGCGGAGGCCCGCCGGTAGTAGAGGCGTACGCAAAGCTCGGTGCCCGACGGTGCGTGCCGATCTACAACGCGTGCGATCCC
>JBCDKH010000326.1 GCA_038746835.1 Planctomycetota bacterium
CGATGACTCGCTGGCGATGGCGTTGGCCGATCGCGTCGAGATGCACGCGCCGTCGGTCGTGGACGAACCGTCATTCCTGCTCGTGACGTCCGAGCTGGACCGGCGAACGCACGAACGAGCGTTGCGGTCGGCCGACCCGACGGTTCGCACGGACGTCGTCCTCCGCTGGGCCGATGCGACGGCCGATTCGGTACGGACGTGGGTGGTCGTGTCGGTTACTGGACGTGGTTCCGGGATGTCTTCGCCAGAGCTGCCGTAGCCACAGGCCAAGGCCTGGGTCATACTGCGAGCGACCATCGTCGTCGTCAGGCGATGTTTCCGCTCCTGCACACCACTTCGTGATGATTCACCCCTGGCACGACGTCACCCCCGGCCGCGACATTCCCAGCGAGTTCGAGAGCGTCATCGAAATCCCCGCCGGCTCGAGCATCAAGTACGAGCTCGATAAGAACTCGGGCCTGATCCGGCTCGACCGCATGCTGTACTCGGCCGTCTACTACCCGGCGAACTACGGCTTCATCCCGCAGACGCTGGCCGAGGACGACGACCCGCTGGACGTGCTGGTGCTGTGCAAGGAACAGGTCGTGCCGCTGACGATTTTGCACGCACGCCCGATCGGGCTGATGACGATGCTCGACGAGGGCAAGCGCGACCACAAGATCATCGCGATCGCGACGGCCGACCCGGAGTACAACCACTACCGGGACGCCGAGGAACTTCCGCCGCACCGCCTGATGCAGATCACGCGGTTCTTTAAGGATTACAAGACGATGGAAGGCAAGAGTGTCGAGGTCGACGAGATCCAGCCGGCCGACGCGTGCCCGCCGATCATCGAAGACGCCCTCGCCCGCTGATCATCGAAGACGCCCTCGCCCGCTACAGCCGCCACCGCCGCGGCGGATTCGCGTACGGGAAGTGACGGAGGTCAGAAGAACGCGAATGGCAGGCTGATCGTCGCGAGGACGACGATCGCGGTTTTGATCGTGCGCACGCGTCGCTCGAAGGCATTGGTGCGCGTCGCGTCGTCGGCGAGCCACATCAGGTAGTCGCAGCGACTCCGCGGCGAGCCGTGCAGCAGGTCGGCCTGGCGTCGAAGGACGAACCGAAGCCGCGGCACCAGTCCCGGCCCGTCGGCCTGACTGGGCGGCGGGCCGTTGATCTGGACGGCAGCACGCAACGCCTCGGCGAACGCCCACGCGCCTGTCGCCGAAACCGAATCGCCGGGACTGATGAGCCGAGCGGCGAACACGTCGGCCTGTCGCTCGAACAGCCGACTCAGCAAGACGAAGCCGGTCAGGATGCCGACGATCAACGCCACTGAGACGATGCCGTCGATGACCAGCGTCGCCGTCGCCTCGCTGGGGGGAAGGACCCAGCCGTACGCCAGATCGATCGGCCCCAGCGTCGTCAGCGAGGCCGCGACGAAGAAGATGAGGAACCACAGAACGTGCCGATGCCGGAGGTGCCCCAGCTCGTGCGCGAGGACGGCCTCGACGTGCTCCACCGGTAGCGAGCGGAGCAACAGATCGCTCAGAAGCACGTACCGAAACCGCGGGACGATCCCGACGGCCAACGCATTGATGACGCTGCCGCCCGTGTGCCAGACGCGGAGCAAGCCGGCCGGTCGTTTGAGTGCGGTGCGTCGAACCAGGTCGTACAGCTGCCCGCCCGGGCCGTCGTCGTCGGCG
>JBCDKH010000327.1 GCA_038746835.1 Planctomycetota bacterium
CACTCGAAGATCTGCGCGCCCTTGTACGAGGCGAGCGTGGAGATGCCCATCTTGGACATGACTTTCTTGATCCCCGCGCCGACCGACTTGATGTAGGTCAGCACGATCTCTTCGTCGGACAGCTCGGGGTCGAGCACCGCGTCGTCGCGGAGCGAGTACATGGCCTGGTAGGCGAGGTACGGGTTAACCGCGTCGCAGCCGTAGCCCGCGAGCGTGCAGAAGTGGTGGACCTCGCGGGCTTCGCCGGACTCGAGCACGAGGCCGATCTTGGTACGCGACTCGTTGCGGACCAGGTGGTGGTGGACCGTGCCGACCGCGAGCAGCGACGGCAGTGCGATCCGGCCGGGCCCGGCCTTGCGGTCACTCAACACAACCAGCTGATACCCCGCCGTGATCGCGTCGGTCGCTTCGGCACAGATGCGGTCGAGCGCCGCTTTGAGCGCTGCGCCTTCCACGGCTTCGGCTTCGCCGTTCATCCCGGAGGTGTCGGGCTTGTCGTAGGTGATGTCGATGGTCTGGGTGCGCCAGCCGTGCGACGCGTCGGACCCGTCGAGCGCTTGCAACGACGCGAGCTCGGCGTCGGTCAGAACCGGCTGTTCGAGACGCAGCCGTTTACACTGGTCGGCGGTGGTATCCAGCACGTTGCCCTCGGGGCCGACGCTGGTCGCCAGCGACATGATGATCGTTTCCCGCAGCGGGTCGATCGGCGGGTTGGTCACCTGCGCGAACAGTTGCTTGAAGTAGTCGTACAGCAGCCGCGGCTTGTCGGACAGTACCGCGAGCGCCGCGTCGTTGCCCATGGAACCCAGCGCTTCTTTGGACTTGCTCCCGGCGTTGACCATCGGCAAGAGCAGCATGTGGAGGTGTTCTACGGTGTAGCCGAACGACTGGAGCAGCGCTAGCCGGTTGTCGGCGTCCATGTCGTTTTTGGTTTCGGGCGACTCGGGGCTGCCGGGCACCGCGGCGCCGGCCGCGTCGACCTGGGGCAGCTGGTCGAGGGTGATGCGGTTGCTCTCGAGCCAATCGCCGTAGGGCCGGGCGTTGGCCATCGAGTCTTTGACTTCGTCGTCGGCGACGATCCGCCCTTCTTCGAAGTTCACCAAGAACATCCGGCCCGGTTGCAGCCGGCCCTTCTTCACGACGTCGGCCGGAGGCACGTCCACGACGCCGACTTCGCTGGCCATGATGACGCGGTCGTCGCGGGTGACGTAGTAGCGCGACGGACGCAGGCCGTTGCGGTCGAGCGTGGCGCCGATGACTTTGCCGTCGGTGAAACCGATCGACGCCGGGCCGTCCCACGGCTCCATGAGGTTGGCGTGGTACTCGTAGAACGCGGTCTTGTTGACGGGCATCGACTCGTGGTTCTCCCACGCCTCGGGCACCATCATCATCACGACCTCGGGCAGCGTTCGGCCGGACATGTAAAGCATCTCTAACACGTTGTCCATGCTGCCGGAATCCGACGCGTCGGGGTTCACGATCGGGAACAGGTCGGCCAACTCGCGCTCGTCGAAGTGCTCGGACTTCATCAAGCCTTGACGGGCACGGATCCAGTTTTTGTTGCCCTGCACCGTGTTGATCTCGCCGTTGTGCGACATCATCCGGCAGGGCTGGGCGCGGTCCCAACTCGGGAACGTGTTGGTGCTAAAGCGCGAGTGCACCATCGCGAGGTGCGAGA
>JBCDKH010000328.1 GCA_038746835.1 Planctomycetota bacterium
CCGATTCTACGAACTCGCGTCGGGCGTGTGCGATCCACTCATGTCTGCCCAGTCGAGCGACTCCGGGAATCGCATGTACTGGTCCAGCATCGGCGATGAGGCGTCGATGAAGACGAACCGCCCGCCCGAACGCGAAGGATCTTCCAGAGCGTCGCCGCCGTCGTAGACGATCACGCCCGTCGTGTCGCCAGACACGAGGTGCGTGGCAGCATTGGTGTATTGCTCGACACTCGTTTCCGCTTCGACGCTGACCTCGGCCTCGGCGAGCAAGCGGAGCAGCTCGCGACGTTGTCGCTTGCCACGCTCGGGACGACGCTCGATCCAGCCGTCCGTCGCGGACGCGCTGCGAAGCATCAGTCCGACAGACAACCCACGGTCGGCGGCACCCGCGACGAGGCTCGCAGCGACGGCGAGATTCTTCTCAACGATGCCGAACGCTTCAGCCGTGTCGCTACGCGACGTCGTGTCGGGCACGACCATCAACCGTGGCGGCGAGACGCGGTGCATCTGCCGAACCACCAGCGGTGCCGGTGCTCGCGCGACCCGTGGCGCTGCAAGCAGGCGTGCACTGCGACGCCAGTGCACATCGCGCGGCGAGTCGCCCGGGCGATACTCACGCAGGCCGTAGAGCTCGTCATTGCCACTTGGCCTCGGTCGCTGGCTGAGTCCGGTGCTCTCTGCGGAGTAAAAGCGATCCAGCGCCGTCGCCTCCAGCGGAGCTCGCGGGGGGCCGACGAGCATGCGATCCTGGACGCGGCGCACGATCGCCCGCTTGATGAAGCCGAACGGAAAGCTCGTCGACAGCTGCAACCGATCAAGCTCCACCCAACCGCGCTTGGCCGGCACGATGTCGGCGGCGACATCGATCGCCATGCCGCCGGCGACGTGCAGGATGTACGCGTGCGGCTGACGGTCGAACACCGTGCCCTTGCCGCCGGCGTCGAGCTCCGACAACGTCAGGCTGAACGTCGGCCAGAATCGTTTGCGGTTGTCGATGCGGTAGCGGATGCGCGTCAGCCGGCCGACCTGCGCGGAGTCGGGCGGGCGTCGTTCGACGTTGACGCCGCGAAGCACCCACCGGCTGATGACGCCGCTGACCAGCAGCACGCCGATCATCAACCCGAACACGGCAAAGAGCAGACTCGCCTGCGAATTGATCGCGGCCAGCCCGAGGAACATCATCATCGAGCAAAAGACCAGACCCGTCAGCGAGAAGTCGAGTCCAGGTCGAACGCGTGCTAAGCGCGGGTCGCGCCGGTTCCACCGACGACTCGGCTGCCGATGCGCGGGCAGGCCCTTGCTGGAAGACACGCGGAGCACGAGTCGCAGAGTAGCGTCTCCCGCGTATGGGCCCGCCGGGATTCGAACCCGGAACCAAGGGATTATGAGTCCCCTGCTCTGACCATTGAGCTACAGGCCCAAGGCAGAATAGAGCGGCCGCGACGAAGACGTCGCGGCCGCTCCTTGGAAGGCGTTGTCCAGTGCGTCAGTCGCTGAGCTGCTGCCAGTAGTCGGCCGGCATGTCGAGGGCCAGCTGCAGGGCACCGTTGGCCCCGGAGTAGATCGGCTCGTCGACGACCGTCTCCTTGCCGCCGCCGACGCGTTCGAGGCCCTTGTCGATGCGGCTGTTGAGCCCACGCATCTGGCTGC
>JBCDKH010000329.1 GCA_038746835.1 Planctomycetota bacterium
GATCAGCCCGAAGCCGCCGACGATGATGGCGAGCAGTCGAAACTCGGGCGCGATGAGCTGAAACCAGCCGGCGTCGTAGGCGTACTTGACGCCGAGCGTTGCGCCAAGCACGACGACCAGCCCGCCGAGCCATCCGGCCAACTTCAGCCCGATCGCCTGCTCGAACGTGCCCTCGCGAACGGGCGGCGGCGGTTCGACCTGCGGCTCGTACGGCACTGCCATCAGCACTGGCTCACGCTCAGGCTCGGGCGGTTCCGGAGGCTCAGGAACGAACTCGTCCGGCTCGGAAAGCTCGGCGGGCTCGTATGACTCTTCAGGCTCGGAAACGAGCTGACGCATGAGCGGAAGCTCGCGCTCGCTCTCGATCAGGTTCGAGAGTGCTGGTTCTTTTGCCTCGCTCTCTGCCGCCGACTCCAGCTCGGCAACACGCCGTTCCAACGCGGCCAATCGACGCCGCAACAAGAGCACCTCGCTCGTGCCGATCTCGTCACCGTTATCGTTCCCCCGCGGCATCGGGCAGCATGGTACAGACAACGGGGCGTCGATGGTGTTCGCATATCGCTCGCCATCTTGCCTGACGAGGCGTTACCTTTAGGGCATGTCGTGGTCGGCCAGAGCATTCGTCGCCGTCAGCCTGGTCGTCGCGCTGTCGACGCGTGCCTCGGGTCAGGTCACAGACGGCGACGCACTTCAAGAGCAGGGCGTCCGCGCGCTTCAGGACTATTTCGCTCGCGTCTACGGCGAACCGGCGAACTTCGATACACGACTAAGCGGTCTGGTCTCGGTCGTCTCGCTCTCCCGGTTCGACGGCGAGCCGTTGGCCGAGCGACTGCTAGAGGCGACGGCCATCGACGATCCGCTGGTCGCGCTCGCCGCGTGGGACGCCCTCGCGGCCCGTTCGGCAAGCCTCACGCCCGAGCAAAACGCAGCTTGGCGAAAGGCAGGCGTCGAACTGGCCACCGGGCGACACCGCAACGACGTCTTTTTCGCGGGACAGCTGCGCCCGCTGTTGCAATCGCTCGCCGGTGGCGATGTCGAGGCAAGAGTCGTCGGGCAGCTCGTCGAGCGTGCGATCGAACAGAATGGTCTGGAGACCGAAGCCGGCCGAGCGACGCTGGTCGCCGCGGGTACGCTGCTTCGCGCACATGGCGACAAGACACTGCTGCGTCCCATCGTCGCCAAGGCCCAACGCCGCGGCACGCTGGCCGTCCGGGCTCATGCCGTTCTATCCGTCTGGGACGACGCACCTGCAATCGACGCCAATCGACGCGCGTGGAACACCTGGCTTGCTGCCCTTGAGCTCGAACCGACGTCGTCAACGGGGCCGATCGAACCGATCTGGTTCGAGCCGCCGATCGTCATCGACGACTCGAACGACCCACGCTTTCGCAAGGACGTCGAGCTGGGCCGACTCAACATCGCCGGCGTCGACGTCGCCCTGGCCATCGACGCGACGGGCAGCCTCGAAACGAGCAACGCCTACATCCTGCACTACCTCGGGGTTCTGACACAAACTCTTGCGGTCCTCGGCGGTGATGTGCGGGTTGGCGTCTGCTACTACCGGCACGAGGTCCGGACGGAACTGCAGGTCGAGTGATGCCGCGAGGCGATGGTACGGATGCGTCGCATCGAGCCGCTGCA
>JBCDKH010000330.1 GCA_038746835.1 Planctomycetota bacterium
AGGTGATTCAACTGCAGCATCGACCGTGACGTGCCCATCGGAATGTCGGCGATGAGCTCGTAGCCGAGCGTGAGGAACTCCGGGAACTCCTGGCGAAGCTCCGGATTCTGCTCATTGGCAAACTCGAGGATGCCGTCGGCGTAGTTGAGCATCAATCGGCTCAGGTTCTCTCGCGCCGCGACACTTCTCGGCGACGTTGCCTCCATGCGGCGTCGGGCGTCGAGGGCGAGTTCGCGCATGCCTTCGAGGTCTCCGGGCGCTCTGCGACGAAGCCGCGACTCGCTCAGCGTCAGACGTGCGTTCCGCAGGATCACCTCGTCCCTCGGCAGGCCGACGGTCTCGCCGCGCCGGACGACTTCGCTGGCGTGCTCGATCGCCTGGTCGTGCTCTCGCAGGTATCGCAGCACGCCGGCAAACTGCTCGTGACTGCGGAGCGTGCGTGCATCGTCTGGCCCAAAGAGTCCTCGACGCAGCGTGTACGCCTCCTCAAGCAGCGGCCTGGCCTCGGCGTAGCGATTGCTCTCGAAGTAGATCATGCCGATCATGTCGAGCAGTTCGCTGCGGACTTCGGGATTGCCGCGGAGGTCGGTGGCCAAGCCGTCGCGAGCACGGTCGACAGCCTCGACGAACGCCGCGGCGGCTTCGGGATTGCGAAAGTCGGGCCTTGCCGAAAAGAGCACGCGCTGCAGGAAGCGACTCGTCGCCTCGGCCGCGTCGCGATCTTCCAGGGCTTGGCGTTCGGCGTTGGTGGCGCGGATCGCCTGGTACGCTGTCGCACCGATACCGCCGAGCAGGATCAGCGCCGCGACGGCGATCGCGGCCGCGAGCGGCTTGTTCCGGGCGGCGTGACGTTGGACGTAGTACGACAGCGTCGCGGGACCGGCGGCGACGGGGCGACGGTCGAGGACGCGCTTCACGTCGTCCCCAAGCCGGGCGACGGTCTCGTAGCGCGCGTCGGGTTCGGGCTCCGTCGCACGCTCGATGATCCAGTCCGCCTCGCGCGGGACGTTGCCTTGCAACGGCTCCGGCCGCGGCGCTGCGGCGGCGGTTTGGACCAGTGCCCGCCGGCTCTTCGACTTAGTCTCGGCAGCGACAGGATTCGCTCCGCCTAGCAGTGCGTGGAGCAGCAGGCCAAGTGCGTAGACGTCGCTCCGCACGTCGATCGCGCCGTTGCCTGCCTGTTCCGGACTCATGTACGCGGGTGTCCCGACGACGCCTTCGGCATCGTCGGCCCCGAGCAGCCGGGCGATGCCGAAGTCGATCACCTTGAGCCGAATGTCGTGCTCGTTGGTGTCGCGCCAGACCAGCACGTTGGACGGCTTGAGGTCGCAGTGCAGCAGACCGCGCGCGTGCGCATGCGCGACGGCATCGCACACGCGGGCGAACAATGCGATCCGCTCGTCCGCGTCGAGTTGCTCCGCCTCGCAGAACTCCGTGATGGGTCGACCCGGCGCGAGCTCGACGACGAGGAACGCCCGACCGTCGTGATCGCCGGCGTCGAGTACGCGGGCAACGTCGGGATGGTCCAGCCTCGCGAGTGCCTGTCGCTCGAAGGCGAACCGATCGCGCAGCCGATCGTCCACGCGGGCCAGCAGCTTGATCGCAAC
>JBCDKH010000331.1 GCA_038746835.1 Planctomycetota bacterium
CGCGGAGACTGGTGGTCTTGCCCTGGGCGATCAGGTCCTTGATGCCCTCGCCGTGGAGCAGGGTCTGCATGAACTTGCGTGCCTGGCCGAGATTGAAGAGCTGGCGTTCCTGCGTGCCCGATCCCATCTGGAGGATGCCGCGGGACTTGTTCCACCTGGTGTTGCCGGCGGAACGCGTGGGGACCTCGACCTTGGGCTCACGGCCCGACATCGCGCTCTTGACGATGCCGTCGGCGAGGGTGGTGAGACGCTCGGCGGTCCGCTCGTCGCGTTCGGCGACGGATTTGGACTTGGGAGCTTTGGTTGTGACCTTCTTGCGGCCGGGGGTCTTCTTGGTGGTTCGTTTCTTGGCCATGACAGCTTTCCTTCAAACTCGCTTGCAAGCTTCTGATAGCTCTTTGTGGATGCTTTCTAGATCACTCAAAGGTACACGCAGCTTTGTGCTCCACCATGTGTCGAACGGCAGCCCGGGAGGTTGGCACTCGTAGTTGAATCCACACTCGATCCACGCATAGTCATCCTCGACGTCGGCCAACACAAACCTCGTACACGGCTCCAAGAAGTCGAGGGTCGTACCGATCGCCGGCAGTTTGTGCGGTCTGAAGAACTTGGCGAGGTGCTTCAGGTCTTGTCGTTGCCAGCATTCGTCGGCAAATGTCCACTGCGTCGTTGGAGTCTTCATGGTGCCCGTCACAACGAGCCAGTCTGGATTACCGAGGCGGGCGACATAGCGCAGCGAGGTCTCGCGGTAGTCAGTCAGTGTGAACTCGCATTTGAACGCCATGCTCATCTCAAGACCGAGTTAGCCCTCAAACAACCCGGCCTTCGCCGGCGACCGCTTCTTCTTCACCTTCTTGACGACCTTCTTCTTCGCCGTCTTCTTGCCCGACGCCGGCGTAGATCGCTTCGCGGGCTTGGCCTCTGCCTCCGATTCCGGCTCGTCCTTCGGGTTCGCGATCTGGCCGTCGCGGACGATGATCACGTCGTCGTCCTTGGCGAGTCGGCCGTCGTCGTCCTTGATGAACTTGCCCTCCTCGTCGAGCTTGGCGTCGGCGATCTCGGTCCGGCGTTTCGCCTGCTTCATGAGCGACTCGTACAGCTCGGCGGTATCGACGCCGGTCAGCGCGGTGCAGCTCTTGGCGATCTCGCCGATGTAGCGTTCGAAGACGTCGCGGCGTTCACCCTCACGCTTCATGCGTTGGCGGCGGCGGATGTACGCCCCGAGCTTTCGGCCGCACTCCTTGAGCGCGAGCGTCATCTCCTTGCGGATCTCGTCGTAGTCGGCGATGGCTTCCTTGCTCTCGCTCGTGAAGGGCACCCAGACGCTGGCCATGTGGATCATGACGACGAGCGGGCCGACGGGGGCGCCGCCGCGGGGCTGGGAGAGGCCGTAGTTCTTCCAGCCGGTCTCGACGACGCTCTTGAACGCGCAGCACGCGGACTGCTGATAGAGCAACGGCACGCGGTTCGCGAAGCGGATGATGCGTGCCTGCTGATCGCCGGGCAGGTCGCCGCCGTACGCGATCGCAGCCTCGATCTGGAACGGGTTGCCGCGGTACACGGCAGGGCTTCGGGTGCTGGCCGTGTA
>JBCDKH010000332.1 GCA_038746835.1 Planctomycetota bacterium
CGCGGCGGGGCGGGTAAGCGTGGGAGCGCGACCGTCAACCTGCGGGACGTCGCACGCGTGGCTGAGGTGTCAGTCGCGACGGTGAGCCTGGTCCTCAATGGTTCGGAACGCATCAGTCGAGGCACCGCCGATCGTGTGCGGGCCGTGATGAACCAACTCGGCTACCGGCCGAACCGCCTAGCGCAGTCGCTCTCGGGCAAGTACGTCAAGGTCCTTGGCGCCGTCCTGCCGGACCTCCGCAACGCCTTCGCCGATGCGTACTTCGGCCAGTTGCTTGCGGGCGTCACCGATGCCGCCCAGGAGCGTGGCTTCAAGATGCTTCTGGAGCAGGCCAAGACCGAGTGGATCGACGCCGGCACGCACATGGAGCTGTTTGAACGTCGCTTCGTCGACGGCGTGCTGCTCTTCGGCCACACCGACGAAAGCGTCTATGCCGCCGACTTCTGTCGCGAGAAGTTCCCGGCCCTGGCCGTCGACAACCGGCTCGACTGCCCGCAGTGCGAGCACATCGACTACGTCGCCAGCGACTACAGAAAAGGGGCCGAGCAGGTGATGAACTACCTGGCTCAGCTCGGCCATCGGCACATCGGGCTGCTCGAGGCGGCCCCGCAGATCGCCACCGTGCGCGACAAGCGGCAGGCGTGGGAGAACAAGCTTCGCGAACTCGGCGTCGAGCCCTCCGCCAGCCGCGTCCGCGACGGGCACTTCACCGAAATGGGCGGGGCCGACGCCTGCCGCGACCTCATGCAGGCCCATCCGGAAACCACGGCCATCCTCGCGATGAGCGACAAGATGGCGATCGGTGCGATGAGCTACCTGCAGCGGCAGGACCTCAAAGTCCCCGGCGACGTCAGCGTCGTCGGCTTCGACGACCTGCCGCACGCCGCCTTCGTCCAACCTGCGCTAACCACGATCCACCTGCCCCTCTACGACGTCGGCCGACGCGCCTGCATTCGGCTGATCGAGCGCGTCGAGGGCAAACGCGACCACGTCCGTGAGTCGCTCGACACCCACCTCGTCATCCGCGACTCAACGAGCATCGCTCGAAGAGCGTGACCATCACGACTACCTGATCCGTCATCCCGAGCGAGCACAGCGAGTCGACGGACCTCGCCGTGCTTCAGGCAAAGAGGCAAGCGAGGTCCTTCGACTCCGCTTCGCTCCGCTCAGGATGACGGATTTCTCGGAGGAACCCCATGAACTTCAAGACCCACGCCACACTCCTTGCCGCGATCGCCGTCCCCACCATGACGGTCGGCGTCCTCGCTCCCGCAGCTCCGACCTTCGCTGAAGCAATTCCACAGAAGACCGACAGCGGGTATCAGGTCGTCTTCCGCCTCGACGCCAGCGCGTGGGACGACAAGCCCACGAGCGTCGCGATCGCGGGCGATTTCAACGGCTGGAATTCGGGCGCTGACGTGATGCTCGACCTCAACAGCGACAACATCTGGGAACTGACGCTCCCGATGTCGCCCGGGCGGTACGGGTACAAATTCGTCGTCGACGGCGATCGGTGGCTGACCGATCCGACCGACGACAGCGAGCTTCGCATCGACGACGGCTA
>JBCDKH010000333.1 GCA_038746835.1 Planctomycetota bacterium
CGGGATACCGACGAAGCACGTCCGCATCGACACTTGCCGCCGCGAGAACACTCGACGGGACGGGGAAGCTCGCCTCGTTCGTGTTAAGCTTGACCACGCGCTGCCCAACGGATGGCTGCTCGCCGGGGACGTACGGCGAGAGCGCTTCGACTTCAGGTCGTGGCCGGGGCAGACCCATGCCAGAGGATAAGTCGCGTCAGTCCAGCCGTCGTGCGGCACCGAGGACGTCGCGGACGAAGAAGTTGCGCTCCGCCGTCCACGCCGACGGTCCGCCCCAGAGGATGATGCCGGCACAGCCGACGTCGCGGGCCGCGGTCGCGATCGCAGTCGCCTGTTCGGCCGTCAGCATCTGCTCGGTGTTGTGATGCGTCGCCATCATCACGGCGACGACGGGGATGTCGGTGCCACGCAGCCACGCCTTGTGGCTCGCCAAGACGTCGGCCGCGTAGAGGTAGAGCCGCTCGGGCGTCGCATCCGGGTAGAAGCTGTAGACGCTGACCGGGAGGTACGTCATGTCGAGGACGCGTCGGTCCTCGTGCCAGATGAAGTCGCCGAGTTCTGCTTGCCACGCGAGATACCGCCCGAGGTGGCTGTCGCGTCGGACGTCGCCGACGGGCGGCTGGCGGTTGGCTTCGTCGTCCCAGCCGGTGATGGCAAACCGCTGGCTCGACTCTGCCAGGGCCCACACCTCGGGCATGCCCCAGAGCGTTTTGCCATTGCGGTAAAACGCCCGCAGCTCGTCGAGCGTCGTGGGGGTCGTCTCGCGTCGCTTGGCGACAGCACCCCAGAGCCCGCCCATCACCCAGTAGTCGCGGGTGATCTGGTTGTAGACGCCGATCTCGACGAGCGGCTGCCGCTTCCGGGCGAGCTGCACGAACTCGGCCCAGCGTTCGGGCTCGGCCTCGTGCATGTTCGACATGATCGGCAGGCCGCGAACAGCTGCGTCGTCGATCAGCTCAGCCCAGCGCTCCGGATGGTCCTCGTGGAATGTGATGATCTGCCGCATCGGAGCCAGGCCGAGGGCTCCGGCAATCGGCTTGCCCCTGTGGCCCATCGAGTCGTACACCGGAATGGGCGGACGTTCCCCACCCTCGACCGTCTGGGCTGGACGCGTCGCGGGCTCCGTCGTCTGTGCCGAGGCGACCGACGCGAGCAGCGTGACAAGGACAACAAACCACTTCATCGCTCGACCTCCATGACACCGCGGAGATCGCCCGGCTGCTTGTAGCTGGTCTTCTCGTTCTGCGAGCCGGCGAGCACGACGCTGCCCTGGCCCCACGTCCCAGCCGGCACACGCGTGGCGACGATGTCCTCCAGCACGGCGTCCGTCAGCGACTCCATGCGGATCGGCGGCATCCAGCCCTGGCCGTCCATCTGGCCGACCTGCTCGACGCGGCCGTTGCGGAACGTGATCTCGCCTGGCTGGGCACCGGGCCAAACGCGGAGCAGCGAGCCGTGCCCCGCCTTGCCGGTGATGACGAAGTCCTCCATCACCACGTCGACGAGGCTCCGGCCGTGCTCGGCGCTGCCGCCGTGGAACTCGACGGCGTTGGC
>JBCDKH010000334.1 GCA_038746835.1 Planctomycetota bacterium
GCACATCGACGAGCGCGAGCACGTCGCCGGTCGTGGCAATCTCGTCGAGCGTGCGGACGGCGTCTCGCCACGAGTTGACAGGCTGCGGCTCGATCGTCACGTCCGGACGGGCGGCGTCGAAGCGGGCATCGACTTCTTCGAATTCGGTGGATTCAGCGATGAGAACGAGTTCCAGGCCTTTCTGCTTCGCCAGCACCTTGAGCACACGGGCCGCACGCGCAAAGCCGGCTTCCCGGTAGGCCAACGGCGGAGTGAGGAGCAGGAGGCGCTTCGCGGCGGCCAGCGGTGCTTCGAGGCGTGCCACGACGACCATCGCCTGACTTTCCGCCGTTACGCCGTCGATGACGTGCCCGAAGACGCGGTCGCCCGGCGTCCATTCGCCATTCCAGCCGGCGACGATTTCCGAGGCGCGCAATTCTCGAGCGGCCCGGACGATGCCTCGTACCGGGTTGTCGTCGATACGCACCGTCGATACCGCGCGCACACTGGCCGATGTTGCGTGCAGAAGGGCGCGTTCCATCAGCCGTTCGGCGGCCGCCACGTTGCTGGCCTCATCGCTTCCTCCTCGGGCGACGGCCACGGGATACACCGGCTCCTCGCTGTCGGGGCTGCGAAGCAACAGGGCCAGCTCCATCAGACTGGCCGACGTCTCTGGGTTGGCCAGCGGAATGAGAATCCGCTCGGGCGCATTCGCCGGCTCGTACGGCCGCGACGCCTCGGCGAGCGCCACTTGACGTCCAAACGCCTGCACCAAACTCGGTCCAATCAGACACGTGAGCACGATGACCAGCACAACGGCATTGACCGCTGTTTGGCTAAACAGGCCGATATCGAACCCGATCAGCGTGACCGCCAACGTCGCGGCAGCCTGCGGCATCGTGAGGCCGGCCACGGTAAGACCCTCCGGCACGGAAAACTTCATCAGCGGAATACTGAGCGCCGCTGCCGTGCCCTTGCCAACGAGTACGATGCCCGTGAACAACAGCGCCAAGCCCCACACTTCGAGCGACCCGAGCACCCGGACATCGACCAGCAACCCGACCGACACTAGAAAGAACGGTACCAGGATCGCGTCGCCGACGAACCGGAGCCGGGTCATCAGTGGGCTTCGCTTCGGGATGAGTTGGTTCAGGGCGATGCCCGCCAGGAACGCCCCGATGATCGGCGCAAGCCCGACGAGCGAAGCCGTCCAGGCCGCCAGAAACACCGAGGCGAGGAGGAACGCAAACGCGGCATCGTCTTCGCGCCGGACGCGGTAGAAAAACGACCGCGCTACCCGAGGCAGTCCGATCATGACCAGCACGCCCCAGATCGAAGCGCCGATGGCAAAACTGAGCCAGAACGTCGGGCCGGCGTCCCCGCTGACGACGCCCTGGACCACCGCGAGCACCAGCAGCGAGACGAGGTCAGTCACCAGCGTCGCGCCCGTAGCAATCACCAACGCTCGGTTTTTGGCAATGCCGAGCTGTTGCGCGAGCGGCAGGGCAAGCAACGTGTGGCTCCCGACGATGCTTCCCAGCAGCGCCGCCGCCGGCCAGCCGTACCCGAGCA
>JBCDKH010000335.1 GCA_038746835.1 Planctomycetota bacterium
CCGCGTTCGTCGGTCATGGTCTCGATGCGGGTGTAGTTGTCGCCGTCGTTGGCGGAGTCGTCGTAATATGTGTAGGTCGTCGTCAGGCGATCGGCCTCGGCGGCAGAGACGGTCGGGTAGTCTTCGCGCTTGATCAGTTCGTCGCCCCACGCGAAGGTCTCGTAGGTCTCGACGACCTTGCTGATGACCGTGCCGGAGCCTTCGGTGATGGTTCTGGTCTCGGTGTATTGACCACTTCCGCTGTCCAACGTAATCAGCTGAGCGATACGAATCGCGGTGCTGAAGTCGCCGCTAGCGTTGACACCCTTCCCGGCTTTCCATCCCGTCCCGTCTGGGCCTAAATCGACCCACTCCCAGGCCGTTCGGACTTCGTCGGTCGTCATGGAGTCGGCGTCGGGGTCCCATGTAATGAGCAGCTTTGTCACTTGGTTGGAGGCGTCGTCAGCCAGCTCTTTAAGTTGAACGGTTCGGAACGCCGTCAAGCCTGTCACCGGGTAGACGCCGCCGACCTTCGCCGGCATCGAAGTCGGTCGCCAATAGAGCGTGACATCGGTCTGCTCGACGCCACCGGTTGTGTTGTCGACGACATCCATCAGCAATCTTGGCGTTAAGGCCTGTCGAATGACGGCCGCATCCCCAGGATCCGAGACGACTTCGAGTCCCGTCGTGTTCAGACTGCCAAGCCACATCATGGCCGCAGGACGCGCCAGCCCCTCGATCGGTTCTTCTTCGTGGATGTACAGACCGCCGGCGGCGTCTTCGAAGTTGGCTTGACCGATCCTGAACCTGAACACAAAGCTCTCCGGATCATCCGACGGGTCTTCGCCCTCACCACAGATCTGACAGGTTTCGCACGTGTCACACTTTTCGCAATCGACCGTCGCGATGGGTTCCGTCTGCGCTTCGACACTCGATGCGGCTAGCACCGTGCCGAAGGTGGTCGCGGCAGCCCAGTAGACCCAGGTAGCGATCCGGCGATTGAGCTTGGCTTGAAGTTGGTCCGGTCGAGTCGAATGCATCATGGCTATCACTCGTGTTCCTGTGGCTTCTCGTTAAGTCCAAAAACGCCGGCAAGGCGGCGTCGCAACGGGTGCGGGTTGTTTTTCCAGGCCTGGTTGGACGAACTCGCTGCGAGTTCGCCTATCTCGATCGATGCCGGTTTCGGCCGATTTGACGAAGCAGCACGATCGGGCACGACCCAGTGATTCGCCGCAATCGACTGCTCGATCGGCAGGTAGACGGGCGTCTCGGTGCCCGCCGACGCGTCGTCCGGCTCGCGGCGGTCCGGGTCGTAGGCGACTTCCCACAGGCAGGGCTCGTTCCGCCAGTCGATGCGACGACGTTGGGCGGTGTCTCGCATGTTCTTCTGCACCGCCGCGTCGGATCGGCACAGCCCGCACTGCTGCGGCGTCACCGGCCCGCCCCAGCGGGGGCAGAAGAAGTGCGGCGGCGGGCCGGCCTGTTGCCTCTCGGCCTCGGCCCGGCCGATCGCCATGACGCCGGCCCAGTCGC